>JBFGZP010000033.1:0-18035 GCA_041586695.1 Thauera sp. | reverse complement strand
CCGGGGGTGGTGCGCTTGTTCTTCGAGGTCGTGTAGAAATGACCGGTGCCGGCGGTGGATTCCAGCTTGATCTTTTCGCGGATGCCTTTGGCCATGGCGTTCTCCGTTCAGTTCGGGCGTAATGCTTCGGGCGACTCAGAGCTTCTCGCCACGGGCGCGAAGCTCGGCAACGACAACGTCGATGCCTTTCTTGTCGATGGTACGCAGACCGGCATTGGACACGCGCAGGCGGATCCAGCGGTTTTCTGCTTCACTCCAGAACCGGCGATTCTGCAGGTTGGGGAGGAAACGGCGCTTGGTTTTGTTGTTTGCGTGGGAAACGTTATTTCCCACCATCGGTGCTTTACCGGTCACTTGGCAGACGCGAGCCATACGATGCTCCAGGGAATCTGAATTCGGAAAACGACGGAGGATACTGCAGTATCCACGGTCAAGGCAAGGGATGTTTGCAGGCAGCGAGACCGGGCGGTCCGGGGTCGCCGCGGACCGGCACTATAGCAGGCCGCGCTCGGCGAAGGAGACAGGAGACCCCAGCGCGGGGACGACGAAGTGGTCGAGGACGCGGACGTCCACCAGCCCGAGCGCATCCTTGAGGGTACGGGTAAGCATTTCGTCCGCGGTGCTTGGTTCGGCGGCGCCCGATGGGTGATTGTGGGCGAAGATGACCGCGGCAGCGTTGTGCTCGAGCGCGATCTTGACGACTTCGCGCGGATAGACGCTGGTCTGGGTCAGGGTGCCGCGGAAGAGGTCGACCGCTTCGATCAGGCAGTGGCGGGCGTCGAGCAGCATCACGCAGAAGGTTTCGTGCGGCAGGTGCCCCAGGCGCAGACGCAGCCAGTCGCGCACGGCCTGGGGGGAGTCGAACAGATCGCGTGCGCCGAGTGTTTCTGTCAGGGCGCGGCGCGCCAGTTCCATCACCGCCTGCAGTTGTGCATACTTCGCCAGCCCCATGCCGGGCACTGCGGAAAAGGCTTCCACGCCGGCATTGCATAACTGCGTGAGGCTGCCGAAGCGGCCGATGAGGTTGCGGGCGAGATCGACGGCGCTCTGGCCGCGTGTGCCCACACGCAGGAAGATCGCCAGCAGTTCGGCGTCGGAGAGGGCGGTTGCGCCACGAGACAGCAGCTTCTCTCGCGGGCGCTCGGTTTCGGGCCAGTCGGTGATTGCCATGGTCGTGTCCTGCCCTCGTGTGGTTTCTTTTGGGGTGGCGGCACATCGGGTGGTGCGTCGCCGGTTCCGTGAATCTGCCGCGGCGAATGCCGGGGCCATTTTACTTGAATGTCATGAGCGAGCTACAGGGCAGGAAGATTCTTTTGGGCGTCACCGGCGGTGTCGCGGCCTACAAGGCTGCCGAACTGGTGCGACTGCTGGGCAAGGCAGGGGCGGATGTGCATGTCGTGCTCACCGAGGGCGGGGCGCGCTTCGTCACCGCGGTCACTTATCAGGCCCTGTCGGGCAATACCGTGTGGACCGACCTGTGGGATCCGCGCATGCCCAACAACATGGCCCACATCGATCTCGGGCGTGATGCGGATGCCATTCTTGTGGCGCCAGCGACGGCCGACTTCATCGCCCGGCTGGCGCATGGACAGGCCAACGACCTGCTCACGACACTGTGCCTCGCGCGCGACGTGCCGCTGATCGTGGCGCCGGCAATGAACCGGCAGATGTGGGATTCACCGCCTACCCGGCGCAATATCGCGCTGATCCGCGACGACGGTGTCGGCGTGTTCGGCCCGGGTGCCGGCGACCAGGCCTGCGGCGAGGTCGGCATGGGGCGCATGCTCGAGCCAGAGGAACTGTTGGAGCAGCTCGAGGGCTTCTTCGTGCCGAAGCGGCTGGCCGGGCGCAAGCTCGTCATGACCGCGGGGCCGAGCTTCGAGGCGATCGACCCGGTCCGCGGCATCACCAACATCAGTTCCGGCAAGATGGGCTATGCGCTGGCGCGCGCCTGCGCCCAGGCCGGGGCCGAGGTGGTGCTGGTGAGCGGTCCGGTGGCGCAGGCGGTGCCCGCTGGCGTGCGCCGGGTCGCGGCCGATAGTGCACTCGCGATGCGCGCGGCGGTGTTGGAGGCGCTGCCCGGTGCGGATGTGTTCATCGGCGTGGCGGCGGTGGCCGACTACCGGCCGCTCGAGGCTGCAAAGCACAAGCTGAAGAAATCGGGTGATGCGCTGACGCTGACGCTGACGCCCAACCCCGATATCCTCGCCGAGGTGGCGGCACTGCCTGACGCCCCATTCTGCGTCGGCTTCGCCGCCGAAAGCCAGAACCTGGATGCGTACGCCGAGGGCAAACGGCGGAAAAAGCGGCTGCCGATGCTGGTGGGCAATCTCGTCAGCGACGGCATGGGCGGCGACGACACCACGGTCATCCTGTACGACGACGCCGGACGCCATCCCCTGCCGCGGGCATCGAAGGCTGCGGTGGCGCGCGGAATCGTCGAGCACCTGGCCGGTCTCCTGTCTGCCTCGCGCTGAGGGCCGGCCCGGTCCATATGAACACCGCAGAGCGCGGCCGGATACAGCAAGGGAGTGGAAACATGCATCGAATGGACGTCAAACTGCTGGATGAGCGATTGAAATCGCATCCTCCCGCCTATGCGACCGAAGGCTCGGCCGGTTTGGATCTGCGCGCCTGTCTGGCTGCGGCTATTACGCTGCATCCGGGCGAAACCACGCTTGTTCCGAGCGGGCTGGCGATTCATCTCGCCGATCCGGGGCTGGCAGCGATCGTGCTTCCGCGTTCGGGGCTGGGGCACAAGCACGGCATCGTGCTTGGCAATCTCGTCGGCTTGATCGATTCGGACTACCAGGGCCAGATTTTCGTGTCGGTGTGGAACCGTGGCCGCGGCAGTTTCACGATCCAGCCGATGGAGCGCATCGCCCAGCTGGTGGTGGTGCCGGTGCTCCAGGTGGGTCTGAATGTGGTCGAGGATTTCGACGTCAGCGAGCGCGGTGGCGCCGGCTTCGGCAGCACCGGCAAGCACTGATGCGGCACCCCGGCATCCCGACCGGTGTGCACATCGTGTGCGAACGGGAAGGGCGGGTGCTGCTGATGCGGCGCGCCGGCACCGGCTTTTTCGACGGGCTTTACAGCCTTCCCGGAGGACATGTCGAGCCCGGAGAGTCGGTGTTCGAGGCTGCGGCGCGAGAGTTGCGTGAAGAGACGGGTCTGCAGGCAGAAATCGGCGCGTTCGCGTGGATGGGCGTGGTGCATCGCCTGTCGGACACCAATCGCATCGATTTCTTCCTGCGCGCGGCGCACTGGGCGGGCGAGCCGACGATCCTGGAGCCGACGAAGTGCGATCGGCTGGAGTGGTTCGCGCTCGATGCGCTGCCGCAGGCGACCGTCGACTACGTTCGCGCGGCGTTGGCAGTTGGAGGGGCCCCGTGGATGCTGGAACTCGGCTTTTCGCCCGCCTCCCTTGAGCGGCGCGCGGTCGATCGCCTGCCAAGCTGAAGCGCGGGCCGCCTCCCTGGCGAGGCGATCCGCGCGTTCGCCGAGGCCAGTTCAGTCCATTAACGAATGCTGATAAGCTTTCCGGAGGATAGCGATCGGGTCTCTCCCGATCGACCGCAACGAGGAGGCGTGGAATGAGAATTCGGCGGGCACTCGCATTTGTCGCAACCATGAGCTTCGGGCTCCCGTTCGCTGCGCTCGCGGCCGATCCACCCGACGTCGATCTGGCACGCGCGGCGGAGATCAGTGCAGGGCGTTGTTCGCTCTGCCACGGTTCCGAGGGAGAGAGCTCCTCGGCCCTCTATCCGCGGCTCGCCGGCCAGCACCATCAATACATTGCCAAGCAACTCGCGGACTTCAAGGCGGGCCGGCGCAAGAGCGACACGATGGGCAGCATGGTGGCGGATCTGACGCCGGACGAAATGCTCGCGCTAGGGGTCTTCTTCGAGAAGAAGCCGACCGCCGCGCGCCAGGTGCGCGATGCCGAGCTTGCCGCCGTCGGGCGCTTCGTCTTTCTCCGCGGCAACGAGTTCTCCGGCGTAGCCGCGTGCGCAACCTGCCACGGTGAGAAGGGGCGCGGTACCGAGCAACTGCCTCGGCTCGCCGGTCAGGTGCCGCGCTACGTCGAGCAGCAGCTGAAATCCTTCAACGAGCGCGAGCGCAACAACGACAATGCGGTCATGCACTCGATCGCCTCCAAGCTCACCGAACTCGAGGTCAAGGCCGTCGCGGCCTACATCAGCACGCTCGACTAACATCCGTTGGCGGTGGGAGCGGCGGATCCGGCAGCGGCCGGAAAGGGAAACGGGGCCTCGCAGGCCCCGTTCGACGTATTCGCGAGCGGCAGCTCAGGCCAGCATGTCGGCCCAGATGTTCTGCGCCCAGGCGAGTGCGGCCTTGCCTTCGATGTCGTTCGCTGCGGCCGACAAGCCGCCTGCATCCTTGACCGGCATGGGCTGCTTCGTTTCCGCGTCGTACTGATGCACCGAAGCGACGTGGACGACGTTCTTGTCGTCGACGAAGCTGTAGCAGGTGTTCATCACCACCGGCGTCGGGTTGGGTGGCAGGCCCTCGAACAGGTTGATGATCGCGGCGGCAACCACCTTGCCGTGCTGGTTCGCCATGTGACCGGACTTGGGCATCGTCGGCGCCGGGAACAGGGCGTCGCCGATGACGTGGACGCCGGGCACGCCCTTGGCCTCGAGCGTCAGCCAGTCGACCTCGACCCAGCGCTCGTTGATCAGCGGCAGACCGGCCTTGATCGCGATTTCGCCTGCACGCATCGGCGGGATCACATTCAGCACGCCGGCCTGAATCGTGTCGAATTCGAGTTCGGCGGTTCGGGCCTTGGCGTCGACACTGAGCAGCTTGCTGTTCGGCACGTACTCGATCATGCCGTCGTAGGCTTCGAAGGCCTTGGTGAAGTGCCCCTTCTTCGACTGGATTTCGCCGTTGGCGTCGAGTACCAGGACCTTGGACCTGGGTTTTGCCTGGCGCAGGTAGTTGGCCACCAGGCAAGCGCGCTCGTACGGGCCGGGAGGGCAGCGGTAGGGGGACCTTGGGATCTGCAGGGCGTACACGCCACCGTCTGCCATCTCCTCCAGTTGCTTGCGCAGCAGGACGGTCTGAGCACCGGCCTTCCAGGCGTGGGGAACAAGCTCCTCGTTGCCATCGAGCCCGCCGATCGCGCCGGGGATGAAATCGATGCCGGGAGACAGCACCAGTCGATCGTACTTCAGGGTGCCGTTCTTCGCCGTGCTCACGGTGCGCTTGGCGGCGTCGATCGCGGTCACTTCGTCGGTCACGATGTTCACGCCCCACTTGCTCTTGAGGTTGTCGTAACTCACCGTGATGTCGTCGATCTGCCTGAGGCCGCCGATCACGAGGTTGGACATCGGGCAGGAAATGAAGGTGGTGTTGCGCTCGACCAGGGTGACATCGACGCTGCCCCCGCTCCACATGCGCAGGTACTTTGCCGTCGTGGCGCCGCCATAGCCACCGCCGACCACCACCACATGCCCGCGGCTCTTGCCGTTGGCGGCGGCAGCACTGCCGCTCAGCCCGAGCATCGTCGTGCTCCCGGCTGCCACAACGCCCATCGATTTCAGAAACTCGCGTCTGGTGAACATGTCTGCCGCCCCCTACTTTTGCGCCGCAAAATAAGCGGTGATGAGCTCTAGCTGCTCGTCGGTATACCCCTTGACGATCTGATGCATGATCGTGGCCGGCTTTTCACCCGACCGGAAGTCCATGAGCTTCTGCATCAGCTTCTCCTTGGGTTCGCCCGCCAGCGACTCCATGCCGCCCTGGCTGTGACCATTGGTGCCATGACAGTTGGCGCAGGTGGCGGCTAGGTTGCGGGCGAGATGCGGATCCTGTGCGTAGGCAGGCGCTGTCGCGCCGACCATGCACAGCGAGGCAAGAGCAAGTTTGAGCTTCACGACGATGTCATCTCCGTTGTATTGAAAAAGGCATGCACGGCGTGCGTGTATGAAGCCTGCCGAAAGGCGCCGCAGGCTCGGCACAGGCCGCGCCCGGCGGGCCTGCTCTGCGCACTTGAGTATAGCGGAGTCGGTACGTTTGTCATTGGGTCGGGCGCAAGACCCGGCGCGGGTTTGCGGGCGATTGCAGGGGTCAGCGCGAGTGCTGCAATGCACAAATATTAGAAGTTGACCATATACGCGTATGGTTATAGAGTTGAGCGAGCATGGGTGGAAAGACGAGGCGCGCATGGACGAACTCAACAAGGTCTTCGAGAGCGTGGCCGAGTACTTCGGTCTGCTAGCGGAGCCGTCGCGGCTGAAGATCATGCATTGCCTGTGCGCCGGAGAACGCTCGGTCAACGAGGTTGTCGGGGTCGTCGGCCTGACGCAGGCAAACGCGTCGCGCCACCTCAACATGCTCTATCGGGCGGGGGTGGTCGGGCGCCGGCGCGAGGGCAGTCAGGTGTTCTACCGCCTGACCGACCCGAACTTCACCGATCTTTGCCGCACCGTGTGCGTGAGCATTGCCGCGCGCGAGGACATGAATGCGCCAAAGCGCGAAACCCTGCTCAGACTGGAACAGGATCTGGGTTCGGACGACTGATTTCTTCCGTACGCCAGATACGGGACAGAAGAAGGAGTTTACGCATGGCAATCGACGAAGCGCGACCCGGACGGGTCAGGCCGGCGCCGGAGAATTTCCTCACGAGCGAGCAGATCGCGGCGGTCGCCGACGGCCGCCGCGACTTCCTGCGCAAGGCGCTCATCGGCGCCACTGCTGCCCTGGCGGCTCCGGTCGCGGCGCGCGCCGCGGTCGAGGGCGATCCAGCGATCCTGGAACTGCCGAGCTGGACGACCTCGCTCGGGCAGCCCGTCGCCACCAACCGCTACGGCATGCCTTCGCGGTACGAGCGCGCGCTCGCCCGGCGCGAGAGCCCAGGCCTGACGCGCGTCGGCGGCTCTTCGGTCTCCTTTACGCCGCTGCAGGGCCTGTTCGGCATCATCACGCCTTCCGGCCTGCACTTCGAGCGCCACCATCAGGGCTGGCACGATGTGGATCCGTCCCGCCACCGGCTGATGATCAATGGCCTGGTCAAGACCAATGCGGTGTTCACCATGGACGACATCATGCGGCTGCCGTCGGTGTCGCGCATCCACTTCATCGAGTGCGGGGCCAACACCGGCATGGAGTGGGGCAATGTCGCGGTGCCGACCGTCCAGTATTCGCACGGGATGATCTCCTGTTCCGAGTTCACCGGCGTGCCGCTCAAATCGATCCTCGACATGGTGGGCGCCGACTACAAGAAAGGGCGCTTCATCCTGGCCGAAGGTGCTGACGGTTCGTCGATGACGCGGACGATCCCGATGGAGATGGTCGAGTCGGGGGAGGTGCTGGTCGCCTATGGCATGAACGGCGAGATGCTGCGCCCCGAGAACGGCTATCCGCTGCGCCTCGTCGTGCCCGGCGTGCAGGGCGTAAGCTGGGTAAAGTGGCTGCGGCGCATCGAAGTCGGCGACATGCCCTGGGCCACGAAGGACGAGGCGGTGCATTACATCGACCTCATGCCCGATGGCAAGCATCGCCAATACACGTCGCTGCAGGAGTGCAAGTCGGTCATCACCACGCCCTCGGGTGGGCAGTTGCTGCTCGACAAGGGCTTCTACAACATCTCCGGCATGGCCTGGTCGGGCCGGGGCAAGGTCAGCCGCGTCGACGTCTCCGCCGACGGCGGGGTGAACTGGCGCCAGGCCAGGCTCGAGACGCCGGTGCTGTCGAAGGCGGTCACCCGCTTCAACATCGACTGGGTGTGGGACGGCAAGCCGGCGATCCTGCAGTCGCGCGCGATGGACGAGACCGGGTACGTGCAGCCGAGCTACGGTCAGCTCCGTCAGGTGCGTGGCACCAAGTCCATCTACCACAACAACGCCATCCAGTCCTGGAAGGTGGTCGAGTCCGGGGAGGTGAGCAATGTCCAGGTTCTCTGAAGTGCTGATCGTCCTGGCGTTTGCAGGCGCTGCCGCCGCGGTCGTCACGCCCGCGGCGGCCTTCGACCGCTTCCAGGGCATCGGCCGTGCCGCCACCGAGGCCGAGGTGAAGGCCTGGGACATCGATGTGCGCCCTGATTTCGCCGGCCTGCCCAAGGGCTCGGGCACCGTAGATCGCGGCATCGAGCTGTGGGAAGCGCAGTGCGCGTCCTGTCACGGCGTGTTCGGCGAGTCGAACGAGGTGTTTACGCCGCTCGCCGGTGGCACCTCGCGCGACGACATCAAGACCGGCACCGTGCGGTCGCTCGTCAGCGGCTCGTCGCCGCAGCGGACGACGCTGATGAAGGTCGCGACGGTGTCGACGCTGTTCGACTACATCCAGCGTGCGATGCCATGGACGGCGCCGAAGTCGCTCGCCCCCGACGATGTCTACGCGCTGCTGGCCTACCTGCTGAACCTCGGCGAGATCGTCCCGGCCGACTTCGAACTGAACGACCGCAACATCCGCGAGGTGCAGGAACTCATGCCCAATCGCAACGGCATGACGACCGATCACGGCATGTGGCCCGGCGCGGCGGCGGCGAAGGGCGGTATCGGCAATGGCGGCAAGCCCGACGTCGCCAACGTGGCGTGCATGAAGGACTGCAAGAAGGAAGTACAGATCGTTTCGGCGCTGCCCGATTATGCGCAGGATGCGCACGGAAATCTCGCCGAGCAGAACCGTCCGGTGGGCCAGACCCGCGGCAAGCAGACCGGCGACCCGGCCGCGCAGGCCACCGAGGACAAGCCGTCGGCCGCAGCAACCAGCCTTGCGCTGGCCAACGAGCGCGGTTGCATGGCCTGCCACGGGCTGGCCAAGCGCATCGTGGGGCCCGGGTACAATGAAATAGCGGCAAAATATCAAGATCAGACCGACGCCGAGGCGAGATTGATCGCAAAGGTCAAGAGTGGCGGGCAAGGGGTCTGGGGGGCGGTGCCGATGCCGCCGCAAGGCAACATGACGGACGAGGAAATCGGACAGCTCGTCCGGTGGATTCTGGATGGCGCGAAAGCGCAGTGATGCCAATCAAAGGAGAGACGGGATGAATCACCAACGCAGGGACGCCCTCAAGGCGGGCGGCGGTCTGGGCGTGCTCGGATTGCTGGCCGCGGCCGGCATGATCAGGCCGGAACTGGCGCAGGCCGCATGGAACAAGGAAGCGTTCGACGCCAAGACGATGGACGCCGCATTTTCGGCGATGGGCGCCGGCAAGCCGGGCGAGAGCGCCGACGTCCAGATCACCGCGCCGGATATCGCCGAGAACGGAGCCGTGGTGCCGGTCGGGGTGGTGAGCAACCTGCCCAAGACCGAGCAGATCGCGATCATGATCGAGAAGAACCCGAACATGCTCGCCGCCACCTTCACGCTGCCCGAGGGCACCGCCGCGGACGTGCAGACCCGGGTGAAGATGGGGCAGACCTCCGACATCTATGCGATCGTCAAGGCCGACGGCAAGTTCTACATGGCCAAGAAGGAAGTGAAGGTCACCCTCGGCGGTTGCGGCGGCTGAGCGCCGGTCACCGAACCCGGCTCAATTCGAAGGAGATATCGTTATGGCAAGTCCGATGCGTATTCGCGCCGCCGTCAAGGATGGCGTTACCGAAGTTCGCGTGCTGATGGCGCACGCCATGGAAACCGGCCAGCGCAAGGATTCGTCCGGTGCGCCGATTCCGGCACATTTCATTACCGAACTCAACGCCAAGCACAACGACAAGGTCGTGCTGAGCGCGCAGTTCGGTCCGTCGGTCTCGACCAACCCCTACCTCGCGTTCAAGTTCAACGGCGGCGCGAAGGGCGACAAGCTGTCGGTGAGCTGGACGGACAACAAGGGTGACAGCCGCACCGACGAAGTGCAGGTCGCCTGAGCCGGCGATCGTGCCGCATCGTTCGGGTGCGGGCAGCCAGCTCGGCGCCCAGGGGCCGCATCGACGGGCCACCTCGGCAATCACGAGGCAATCAGCATTCACCCCCGGAGGAGACGCGATGAATAAGACACTACTGGCCACCGTCGCAGGCGTAGCGATTGCGCTGGCGAGTCCAGCGGCGCAGGCGGACGAAGAACTGAACTTCGACGCCTATCGGCAGATGCTCGCCGACGGCAACCCGGCCGAGTTGTTCGAGATGGAAGGCGAGGAACTGTGGAAGACGGCGCGCGGACCCAAGAACGCCACCCTCGAGCAGTGCGATCTGGGCCTCGGTCCAGGTGTGGTCGATGGCGCGGCAGCGCAGATGCCGCGCTTTTTCGAGGACACCGGCAAGGTGCAGGACCTGGAGTCGCGCCTGCTGACCTGCATGGAGACCTTGCAGGGGATCGACCCGAAGCTGGTCATCGACGGCAAGTTCGGCCGTGGCGAAGTCAAGGTCATGGAGGCCCTGGTGGCCTACGTGGTGACGCACTCCAAAGGCAAGCCCATCGCGGTGGATCTCTCGCACCCGAAGATGAAGGACATGTACGAACTCGGAGAAAAAGCCTTCTTCTACCGCACCGGGGTGATGGACTTCTCGTGTGCGAGTTGCCATGGCGAGGACGGCAAGCGCATCCGCGCCACCACCTTGCCCAACATCACCAAGCCGGAGGGGGCGGCGGCGGGCTGGGGTTCGTGGCCGGCCTACCGTCTTTCGAACTCGCAGTTCTGGACCATGCAGCATCGCCTTTGGGACTGCTTCCGCCAGCAGCGCACGGCCGAGCCGATCTTCGCGTCGGACGTGACGATCGCCCTGTCCGTGTTCATGGCGGGGAAGGGTAATGGTGCCACGGCCGTGTGGCCTGGCGTGAAGCGTTAAGGAGCGGATGATCATGAAGAAACTATTCATTGCGCCGCTGGCGCTTTGTGCCTCGGTCGCTGTCGCGGCCGACCTCGAGGCCAGGGTCGAGGAAATGATGCTCAAGTCCTTCAAGGCCAACGGCATCGCTTCCCTCGATCGTCAGGTTAGAGACGAAGTGCAGAAGGCCTGTTCCAGTCCGACGCTGCCCGATGCGGAGACCATGAAGCGGCTCGAGGCGGCGGAAATGGCGAAGATCCAGTGGCCGGCGGACGGCAACTACACGCGGGGCGACTGGAAGGAAGGTGCCAAGATAGCGATCAGCGGCCGCGGCCTGACCTGGCGGGACGAACTCACCAGCGACAACGGTGGCGGTTGCTACAACTGCCACGCCATGGACCCGAAGGAAGTCTCGGCCGGCACGATCGGTCCCAGCCTGGTCGGCTACGCCAAAGTGCGCGGCAACTCCGAAGAGGTGGTGAAGTACACCTGGGGCAAGCTGTGGAACTCCAAGGCCTACAACGCTTGCAGCAATATGCCACGTAATGGCTACGGCGGCATTCTCACCGAAACGCAGATCCGCCACGTGATGGCCTATCTGTTCGATCCGGAATCGCCGGTAAACAAATAGGCGGAATCCAGCCACGGCTCGATACAGGGCCCGCGGCCTCGGCCCCGGGCCCTCTTTCCATCCAGAGTGGGCGGCGGAGGAGTTGCTGCGCCCACGCTCCAGACCATACAAGGGCTTCCCATGTCGATGAATCGTCGTGAGTTCATGCAGGTGCTCGCCGTCGCCGCCGCAGGCGGCATGACGCTGTCGAGCGATTTCGCCCGCGCCGAAGCGGCCGCCGCAAAGCTCTACGAGTTGCCCAGGTTCGGCAATGTCAGCCTGCTGCACATGACCGACTGCCATGCGCAGTTGATGCCGATCTACTTCCGCGAGCCGAACGTGAACCTGGGGGTCGGCGACATGTCGGGTCAGGCGCCACACGTCGTTGGCGAGCATTTCCTCGAGCACTTCGGCATCAAGCCCGGCAGCATCGAGGCGCATGCCTTCACTTATCTCGATTTCGTCGAGGCGGCGAAGACCTACGGCAAGGTCGGCGGCTTCGCCCATCTTTCCACGCTGGTGAAAAAGATGAAGGCGAGTCGGCCGGGTGCGCTGCTGCTCGACGGCGGCGACACCTGGCAGGGCTCGGGTACGGCGATGTGGACCAACGCGCAGGACATGGTCGATGCCTGCAAGCTGCTCGGCGTCGATGTGATGACCCTGCACTGGGAATCGACCTACGGCGCCGACCGCGTCAAGGAGATCGAGGACAAGGACTTCGCCGGCACGATCGACATCGTCGCCCAGAACGTGCGCACCACCGACTTCGAGGATCCGGTATTCAAGCCTTACGTCATCAAGCGGATCAATGGTATCGCCGTCGCCATCGTCGGCCAGGCCTTCCCCTATACGCCGATCGCCAACCCGCGCTGGATGACGCCGAACTGGACCTTCGGCATCCAGGAGCAGGGCATGCAGGAAGCGGTCGACGCGGCGCGCGCCGAGGGGGCACAGGTGGTGGTGCTGCTGTCGCACAACGGCATGGACGTCGATCTCAAGATGGCGGGGCGCGTGACCGGCATCGACGCCATCCTCGGCGGCCACACCCATGACGGCATGCCCGCGCCCACCGTGGTGGAGAACCCGGGCGGCAAGACGCTGGTGACGAACGCCGGCTCCAACGGCAAGTTCCTCGGTGTGATGGACTTCGACGTGCGCGATGGCAAGGTGGCGGACTTCCGCTACAAGCTGCTGCCGGTGTTCGCCAACCTGCTGCCGGCCGACCCGGAGATGGCCTCGTTCATCGACAAGGCGCGAGCGCCCTACATCGAGAAGCTGGGCGAGAAGCTCGCGGTGACCGAGGGCATGCTCTATCGCCGCGGCAACTTCAACGGCTCGTGGGACCAGCTCATCGTCGATGCGCTGATGGCCGAGCGCGACGCCGAGCTCGCCTTCTCCCCGGGCTTCCGCTGGGGGACCTCGCTGCTGCCGGGCGACACCATCACGATGGAGCACCTGCTCGACCAGACCGCGATCACCTACCCGTGGACGACGGTCAACGAGATGAGCGGCGAGATGATCAAGACGGTGCTGGAGGACGTCGCCGACAACCTGTTCAATCCCGACCCCTACTACCAGCAGGGTGGCGACATGGTGCGCGTGGGCGGCCTGCAGTACACCTGCGACCCGGGCGCCGGCATGGGCAAGCGTATCGACAACATGATGCTCAAGGGCAAACGCATCGATCCGGGCAAGATGTACAAGGTGGCCGGCTGGGCCCCGGTGTCGGAAGCGGCGAAGGATTCGGGCCCGGCGGTGTGGGACGTGGTGGCCAGCTACCTGCGCTCGCAGAAGGTGATCACCCAGCGCGCGCTGAATCTGCCCGAACTCAAGGGCATGGCGGGCAACGCCGGCGTGGCCATTTAAGAAGCCTGCGCGGGCGGGTTCTCGACCCGGCCGTGCAGCGCGTCGCGGTGACGCGCCGCACGGTCAGATCATCCCGACCGCGTTCGTTTCCTCGCGCTTGCCCACCGCGTCGGAGGGGAACAGGTTGCAGAAGCGCAGCTCCAGCGGATAGGGGAAGAAGTCCTCGACATAGCCGTTGCGAATCTGCTCCTGCGCCTGCTGCCAGAACTTCGGCGTCAGCAGGTCGCGGTGATATTTGAGGAAGGCCTTGCGGACCCGCGGCGACCCCAGCAGGAAGGTCGCGAACTCTTCCGGGAAGACATCCATCGGCCCCGTCGAATACCAGGGCTCGGCCGACATCTCCATCTCTTCGTAGGGCGCGGGCGGGATCTTGCGGAAGTTCACGTCGGTCATGTACTCGATCTCGTCGTAGTCGTAGAACACGACGCGGCCGTAGCGCGTGACTCCGAAATTCTTCCACAGCATGTCGCCGGGGAAGATGTTGGCGATCGCCAGCTCGCGGATCGCATTGCCGTACTCGCGCACCGCATGTTCCACCTCTTCGTCGCTGGCGTGCTCGAGGTGGATGTTCAGCGGCGTCATGCGGCGCTCGATGTAGAGGTGCTTGATGATCAGCCGGTCACCCTCGATCTCGAACGAGGACGGCGCCAGCGTGCGCAACTCCTCCAGCAGCTCGGGATGGAAGCGCGACAGCGGCAGCGCGCAGTAGGAGAACTCCAGCGTGTCGGCCATGCGGCCGACACGGTCGACCTGCTTCACGATCACGTATTTGCGCTTGACCGTGGCTCGGTCCATGTTCTTCGAGGGACCGAACACGTCCTTGATGATCTTGAACACGTAAGGGTAGGACGGCAGCGTAAACACCAGCATCACCAGTCCGCGGATGCCGGGTGCGATGACGAATTGGTCGTTGGAGTGACGCAGGTGCGCGAGGAGGTCGCGGAAGAACATCGTCTTGCCCTGCTTGCCGAGGCCGAGCATGGTGTAGAGCTCGGAGCGCGGCTTGTAGGGCAGGATCGAGCGCAGGAAGTTCACGTAGCCCGAGGGCACTTCCATGTCCACCATGAAATAGGCGCGCGACAGCGAGAACAGCAGCGAGATGCGCCACGGGTCGAGCAGGATGGTGTCAGCATAGAGCCGACCGCTCCTGGCGTGGCGCACCGCGATCGTGAACGGATACTCCTGGTAGCCGTTCACCGCCCGGCCGATGATGTAGGCCGTCTTGTTGCGGTAGAAGGCCGAATAGAGCACCTGCAGCTGGCAATTCACCTCCATTTCCGGCCATTCGCCGAAGTGGGCGAGGGCTGCGCGCAGGATGAAATCGACATCGCGGTCGAGGTCTTCGAATGGGCGCTCCCAGTCGAAGTCGTCGATGATGGTCTTGATGGTCGCGCGCAGCCCGGTTTCCTGCGGGTAGTAGCTGGAGTACACCGGCGGAAAGGATTCGATGTACTCGGTGGCGATCGCCGGGCGGGTGAAGATGTAGTCGTTGTTGAAGTAAGTACGGTGCAGGATCTTGCAGCACACCGAGTTGAAGAAGGTCTCGGCGAGTTCGGGCTGCTTGTGGTTGATCAGCATGCCGATGTAATGGAGTTTGGCCTGCTGCCAGGTGGTGTCGTCGAGCGAGTCGGCGTCGAACTCTCCGTGCAGGCGGGCAACGGTCTCGTCCACCCGGTCGTCGTAGAACTGCACCCGATCGCGCACCGCGTCGAGCTGGCCCTGCCAGTCAGCGGCCTCGAACAGCTCCTTCGAACGCCGCGAGGTCGCGCGGAAGATCCGGTAATGCTTGTTGAAGCCCTCGATCAGCGCCTGCGCGATCGATTGGGCCACGGGGTTCTCGCCCAGTTGCACGTCCATCGGATCTCCTGCGATTTCCCTGGCTTGCGGCCGGCCATTGCGGCATTGCCGATGGCGGAATCTTAGCATTTCGGCCGTCTTTCCCTGTGGGGGAGCTTGCTTTCGGCACGGGGGGAATTGCGCGATAATCTTCAGCCGTTAGCGCACAGAGGCTTGCCTACAAGCCGGAGCGCCCGGCCGACGGTGCAGGAAGGGCCGCAGCATTGCAGTGCAGACAGGTCTTATCCATGGACTCATCCACGGATTTCATCCAGTGAGGGAGCAGGAATGAGCGAAACCAAGTTCAAGGTGCCCGCCGGCGGCAAGAAGATCGTTCCGGGCCAGGCGATTCCCGACAATCCGATCATCCCGTTCATCGAGGGCGACGGCATCGGCGTCGACATCACGCCGGTGATGATCAAGGTCATCGACGCGGCGGTCGACAAGGCATATGGAGGCAAGAAGAAGATCCACTGGATGGAAGTGTTCGCCGGAGAGAAGTCGACCCGGGTCTACGGTCCGGACGAGTGGCTGTCGAAGGAAACCCTCGAGGCGCTGAAGGAATACTCGGTGTCCATCAAGGGACCGATGACCACCCCGGTCGGCGGCGGTATCCGATCGCTCAACGTCGCGCTGCGCCAGGAACTCGACCTCTATCAGTGCGTTCGCCCGGTGCGCTACTTCAATGGCGTGCCCTCGCCGCTGAAGGATCCGAGCAAGGTGGACATGGTCATTTTCCGCGAGAACACGGAGGACATCTACGCCGGTATCGAGTGGGCGGCCGAGTCCGACGGCGCGAAGAAGGTCATCAAATTCCTGACCGAGGAAATGGGCGTCAGGAAGATCCGCTTCCCGGAAACCTCCGGCATCGGCATCAAGCCCATCTCGCGCGAGGGAACGTCGCGCCTTGTGCGCGCGGCGATCCAGTACGCGATCGACAACGACCGCAAGTCGCTGACGATCGTGCACAAGGGCAACATCATGAAGTTCACCGAAGGTGCCTTCCGTGACTGGGCCTACGAAGTGGCGCAGAAGGAGTTCGGCGCGAAGCCGATCGACGGCGGCCCGTGGTGTTCGTTCAAGAACCCGAACACGGGGCGCGAGATCATCGTCAAGGACGTGATCGCCGACGCCTTCCTGCAGCAGATCCTGCTGCGTCCGGCCGAATACGACGTCATTGCCTGCTGCAACCTCAACGGCGACTACATTTCCGACGCGCTGGCGGCGCAGGTCGGCGGCATCGGCATCGCGCCCGGTGCCAACATCTCCGACAAATACGCCTGCTTCGAGGCGACGCACGGCACCGCGCCGAAGTACGCCGGCCTCGACAAGGTGAACCCGGGCTCGCTCATCCTGTCGGCGGAGATGATGCTGCGTCACCTGGGCTGGAAGGAAGCGGCCGACCTGGTGATCTATGCAATGGAAGCGGCCATCTGCGGCAAGGTCGTTACCTACGACTTCGCCCGCCTGATGGAAGGCGCCGAGGAGGTGAGTTGCTCCGAGTTCGGTGATGCGATGATCGAGCGCATGTAAGTGCAGGGACTCGGGGGTGTCGACAGCATGCGCCGAGGCCGGAAAGACCCGCCCTCAAGAAGAGTGAGGGCGGGCCTTTCCATTTGTGATGCAGGTTATTGCAGCGACACGAATTCAGGCTATCGTCAGCTTTTGTAAGCGATAAGTAAGATCGATGACTCTATAATGCTTGCGCAGTCATGAGGTCCGGGGCTCCGGCAATCCGGCCTGGCGGCAATAAAGTGGCTTCATTTCATGAAGAGGAGAGGCAATGGATAACAACAGTTCTGCCTATTGGAAGGCAACGCTGGCGCTATTAACCAAGATCCTGGTCATATGGTTCCTGGTTTCCTTCGGTGCCGGCATCGTGTTTGCGCCTGTGCTCAACAACATCCACCTCGGTGGATATCCTCTGGGCTTCTGGTTCGCCCAACAAGGGGCGATCTACATCTACATCGTACTGATTCTGTACTACGGCTACGCGATGAATCAGCTCGACCGCAAATTTAACGTTCACGAAGAATAAGGGGACGGTATGGATCTGCAAACAACGACCTATCTCTTTGTCGGCGCGAGCTTCGCGCTGTACATCGGGATCGCGATCTGGGCTCGCGCCGGCAGCACCAGCGAGTTCTACGCTGCCGGCGGCAACGTCCACCCTCTGGCCAACGGGATGGCCACCGCGGCGGACTGGATGTCCGCAGCCTCCTTCATCTCGATGGCCGGCCTGATCTCCAACATGGGATACGGCGGCGGTCTGTTCCTGATGGGATGGACTGGCGGTTACGTTCTGCTGGCGATGCTGCTGGCCCCGTACCTGCGCAAGTTCGGCAAGTTCACCGTGCCCCAGTTCATCGGCGACCGGTTCTACTCGAAGTCCGCCTCGACCGTTGCCGTGGCCTGCCTGCTGACTGCCTCGCTGACCTACATCATCGGCCAGATGACCGGTGTGGGCGTGGCGTTCTCGCGCTTCCTCGGCGTGTCCAACGAGATGGGCATTTACATCGGTATGGCGATCGTGTTCGCGTATGCGGTGTTCGGCGGCATGAAGGGCATTACCTACACCCAGGTGGCCCAGTACTGCGTGCTGATCGCTGCCTACCTGGTGCCGGCAATCTTCATCTCGCTGCAACTGACCGGCAACCCGATCCCGCAACTGGGTCTCGGTTCCGACCTCGTGGGCCAGGAAGTGTCGCTGCTGGCGAAGCTGGACCAGGTGGTGACCGAACTCGGCTTCGGTCAATACACCACCTCGGTGCCGGCCAACAGCACGCTGAACATGTTCGTCTACACCATGTCGCTCATGATCGGTACCGCCGGTCTGCCGCACGTCATCATGCGATTCTTCACCGTTCCGACGGTCAAGGATGCACGTACGTCGGCCGGCTGGGCGCTGATCTTCATCGCGCTGCTGTACACGACGGCTCCGGCGGTCGCGGCGATGGCCAAGATGAACCTGATCGGCACCGTCAATGCGGGT
>JBFGZP010000032.1:0-18276 GCA_041586695.1 Thauera sp. | reverse complement strand
CCCTCATCAGCATCAGCCTGGGCGTGCTGAACCTGCTGCCCATCCCGGTGCTGGATGGCGGGCATTTACTGTATTATACGGTCGAGATAATCAAGGGCGGCCCGATTCCGGAGCGCGTCATGGAAATAGGCCAGCAGATCGGTCTCGTTCTGCTGGCTATGCTCATGGCATTCGCCTTCTTCAACGACATCAATCGTCTCATTTCCGGCTGAACTCAAGAATGAATCGCAAGCTCCTGCCCGGGCTGATCGTGGCCCTTTTTGCCGCTTTGCCGGCGTTCGCGTTCGATCCCTTCATCGTCAAGGACATCCGGGTCGAGGGGATCCAGCGTACCGAGGCGGGGACGGTCTTCAACTATCTTCCGGTCCGGGTCGGCGAGCGCTTCGACGAGACCCAGGCTGCCGACGCCATTCGCGCGCTGTTCGCAACCGGCTTCTTCAGTGACGTGCGCATCGAAGCCGAGAACGATGTCATCGTCGTTATCGTCGATGAGCGACCGGCGATCGCCCAGATCGATCTGGTCGGGGTCAAGGAGTTCGACAAGGACGTACTGAAGAAGGGGCTGAAAGAAGTCGGTTTGGCAGAATCGCGGATCTTCGACCGCGCGCTGCTCGAGCGCGCGGAGCAGGAGCTCAAGCGCCAGTATCTGTCGCGCGGCAAGTACGCGGCGACCATCACGACTACCGTGACCCCGCTCGAACGTAACCGCGTCGGCATCAATTTCGCCGTTGAGGAAGGGGAGGTCGCGAAGATCCAGCAGATCCGCATCGTCGGAGCGAGGGCCTTCAAGGAGGGCGATCTTCTCGAACTCATGCAGCTGACGACGCCGGGCTGGCTCACGTGGTACACCAAGAACGACCAGTATTCGCGCCAGAAACTGTCGGCCGACCTCGAGAGCCTGCGTTCGCATTACCTCAATCTCGGTTATCTCGATTTCAACATCGACTCCACCCAGGTGTCGATCACGCCGGACAAGCAGGACATCTACATCACGGTCAATATCACCGAGGGTGAGAAGTACAAGGTCACGGGTCTGCGCTTCACCGGCGACCTGATCATTCCGGAGTCCGAGTACATCGCCCTGTCGCAACTGCGCCCCGGCGACACCTTCTCGCGCGAGAAGCTGACCGAGACCACCAAGGCGATCACCGACCGGCTCGGCAACGAGGGCTACGCCTTCGCCAACGTGAATGCCGCCCCCGAGGTGGACAAGGAAAAGCGCGAAGTCTCCTTCACGGTTTTCGTCGATCCCGGGCGCCGCGTGTACGTGCGCCGGATCAACGTTGGCGGAAACACCAAGACGCGCGACGAGGTCGTGCGCCGCGAGATGCGCCAGATGGAAGGCGGCTGGTACGACGCTGAGGCGATCAATCGCTCGCGCACCCGGGTCGATCGGCTCGGCTTCTTCGACGAAGTGAACGTCGAGACCCCGGCCGTCCCCGGCACCACCGACCAGGTCGACGTCAATTTCAGCGTCAAGGAACGGGCGACGGGCAGCCTGTCGCTGGGTGTGGGCTTCTCCAGTGCCGAGAACATCGTGCTGTCGGCCTCGATTGCGCAGCAGAACATCTTCGGCACTGGCAATGCGCTGACGCTCGGCCTGAACACCAGCGAGACCAACCGCACCCTGTCCCTGTCCTTCACCAACCCCTATTACACCGTCGATGGCGTCAGTATGGGCTGGGATCTGTACCATCGCACCTACGACCCCTCGGACAGCATCACGGTGTCGCCGTACAAGACGGTGTCGACGGGCGCCGGCCTGCGCCTGGGCTATCCGATCGCCGAGGACGACCGCATCAACTTCGGCCTCACCGTCGACCGCACCGACATCACCACCTTCACCGACAGTCCCGAGCAGTACATCGGCTTCTGCCAGGACTTCGGCTGCAGCAGCCCGGACGGCATCGGCGACGTATCGGTCAACAGCCTGTTGCTCACCGCCGGCTGGTCGCGCGACGGGCGTGACAGCTTCATCAATCCGCGCGAGGGCGTGTATCAGCGGGTCTACGGCGAAATGGCCGTGCCGCCCGGCAAGCTCAAGTACGGCAAGCTCAACTACCAGTATCAGCACTGGTTCCCGATCGGGCGCGACTACGCCCTGATGCTCAATGGCGACATCGGCTGGGCAAAGGGATATGGCGGCAAGCCGCTGCCGTTCTACAAGGGTTACTACGTCGGCGGCATCGGTTCGGTGCGCGGTTTCGATCAAGGCTCGATCGGTCCGAAGTTCCTCGCCAACGACGGCTCCTACGATGCGCTCGGCGGCACGCGCAAGCTGGTCGGCAACGCCGAGTTCTATTTCCCGCTGCCGGGCTCGGGCAAGGATCGCTCCTTCCGCATCTCGGCCTTCCTCGCCGCCGGCTACGTCTGGGCTGACGACGACCCGATCCGCGTCGGCGACTTGCGCTACAGTACTGGCTTGGCGTTTTCATGGAGCTCGCCGATCGGCCCGCTCAAGTTCAGCTTCGGCCAGCCGCTGAATAAGGACGAGCGCGACGAGATCCAGCGGTTCCAGTTCCAGCTCGGCAGCGTGTTCTGATTCGACCCGCGCACAGCATTTCATCGGAGACACAAGTGAAAGTCCGTACCCTCTCCCTGGTGGCCGCAGCGCTGATCGGCGTCTCGCCGGTGGCAATGGCCCAGGCCCAGGCCCAGACCAAGATCGGTTTTGTCAATTCTGATCGCGTGATGCGCGAAGCGGCACCGGCGGTGCGCGCGCAGCAGCGCCTGGAGAAGGAGTTCGAAAAGCGCGACCAGGAGTTGCAGCGACTGGCCAAGGACCTCCAGGCCATGCAACAGGAACTCGAGCGCAACGGCACGACGATGGCCGAGAGCGACCGCCGCAACAAGGAGCGCGCGCTCAATGACCTGAACCGCGACTTCCAGCGCAAGCAGCGCGAATTCCGCGAGGACCTCAACCAGCGACGCAACGAGGAACTCGCCTCGGTGCTGGACAAGGCCAACCGCTCGGTGAAGCAGATTGCCGAGGCCGAGAGCTTCGACATCATCTTCCAGGAAGCGGTGTATGCGAGCCCGCGCATCGATATCACCGACAAGGTCATCAAGGCCCTGTCCGAAGCCAAGTAATCGCCGGCCGCCGATGTTCCGTCTCGGTGAACTGGTCGCGCGGCTGGGTGGTGAGGTGGTCGGCGACGCGCAACTCGTCGTGCGTCGGGTCGCCACGCTCGATCAGGCGGGCGAAGGGGATCTCTCCTTTCTCGCCAACCCGAGATACGCTGCCAGGCTGCAGGCGAGTGCTGCTGCTGCCGTCATCGTCGCGCCCGATGCACGGGACCTGCTGACCGATCGTCCGCGCATCGTCGCCCCCGATCCCTACCTCTATTTTGCGCGGGTGGCGCAACTTTTCAATCCGCCGCCGCCCGTCGAGCCCGGCGTGCACCTGCTCGCGGCGGTCGCTTCGTCCGTGCCGGCATCCGTGCAGATCGGGCCAGGGGCGTCGGTCGAGGCCGACGTCGTCCTGGGCGAGGATGTGGTGATCGGCGCCGGCTGCCACGTCGGTCGCGGTGTCCGCATCGGGGTCGGGACCCGGCTCGCGCCGCGCGCGACCGTCTATCCGGACTGCGTGATCGGCGCGCGCTGCATCATTCACTCTGGCGTCGTAATCGGCTCGGATGGTTTCGGTTTCGCGCGTGAGAAGAGCGGCAACTGGGTCAAGATCCCGCAGGTCGGCCGGGTGGTGATCGGGGACGAGGTGGAGATCGGCGCGAACACGACGATCGACCGCGGCGCCCTCGACGACACGGTGATCGGCAAGGGTGTCAAGCTCGACAACCAGATCCAGATCGCCCACAACGTTCGCATCGGCGACTACTCGGCCATCGCGGGCTGCGTCGGCATCGCCGGCAGCACGCGGATCGGTGCGCGCTGCCTGATCGGCGGCCAGGCCGGCATCATCGGCCATCTCGAGATTGCAGACGACGTGATCGTCTCCGCAGGGACGCTGGTCACCAAGTCGATCCGCAAGGCCGGCGTCTACACCGGCAACCTGCCGATGCAGGGCCATGCCGACTGGGTCAGAAATTTCGCCCATCTGCGTCATCTCGACGCGATGAACGACAGGATCCGCGCCCTCGAGCAAACCGTACAACGACTTTCAGAACCGAGCTCAAGCCCACCATGATGGATATCAACGAGATCCTGCAATACCTGCCGCACCGCTACCCCTTCCTGCTGGTCGATCGGGTACTCGAAATCGAAGAGGGCAAGCGCATCGTCGCGCTCAAGAACGTGACGATGAACGAGCCCTTCTTCCCCGGTCACTTTCCGCATCACCCGGTGATGCCGGGCGTGCTGATCGTCGAGGCGATGGCGCAGGCCGCGGCGGTGCTGTCGTTCAAGAGCATGGGCGTCAAGCCGGACGAGAACTCGGTGGTGTATTTCGCCGGCATCGACAACGTGCGCTTCAAGCGCCCGGTCGTGCCGGGGGACCAGTTGATCTTCGACGTCTCGATCACCCAGAGCAAGCGCAACATCTACAAGTACAAGGGTGTTGCCCGCGTCGGTGACGAGGTTGCGACCGAAGCCGAATTGATGTGCGCGCTGAAGACGCTATGATCCATCCGACCGCGATCATCCACCCGGGAGCGAAGCTCGGGTCCAATGTGTCGGTCGGTGCCTATTCGGTCGTCGGCGAGCATGTCGAGATCGGCGACGGGACCCGCATCGGCCCGCACGTCGTGGTCGAGGGCCATACCCGGATCGGCCGTGACAACGAGATCTTCCAGTTCTGTTCGATCGGCGCCCAGCCGCAGGACAAGAAGTACGAAGCCGAGCCCACGCGGCTCGAGATCGGCGACCGCAACACGATCCGCGAGTTCTGCTCGTTCAACGTCGGCACCTCGCAGGATGCGCAAGTCACCCGCCTGGGCGACGACAACTGGATCATGGCCTACGTGCACATCGCGCACGACTGCCAGGTGGGCAACCACACGACGCTTGCCAACAATGCGACCCTGGCCGGTCATGTGCATCTCGGCGACTGGGTGATCCTCGGTGGTTTTACCGGTGTCCACCAGTTCTGCCGTGTCGGCGCACACAGCTTCTGCGGCGTCGGGACCGTCCTGTTGCAGGACCTGCCGCCCTTCGTCACCGTGGCTGGCAACCCCGCCAAGCCGCACGGCATCAATAGCGAGGGCCTGCGCCGCCGCGGCTTCTCGGCCGAGGGAATCGCCGCGATCAAGCGCGCCTACCGCGCGCTCTACCGCTCCGGCCTGACGCTCGACGAGGCGCGCCAGCGCGTCGGCGAGATCGCCTCGGCACAGCCCGAGGTGCTGCCGTTCGCCGACTTCATTGCCGACTCCGGTCGCGGCATCGTCCGTTGATCCGATGGCGCCACGGATCGCAATGGTCGCCGGAGAGGCCTCCGGCGACCTTCTCGCCAGCCATTTGATCCGCGCGATCAGGCGCCACCTGCCCGATGCCGAGTTCTTCGGTATCGGCGGGCCCAAGATGCAGGCGGAAGGATTCGACGCGCGCTGGCAATGCGAGCGGCTCGCCGTGCATGGTTACGTCGATGCGCTCAAGCGCTACCGCGAACTTTCCGGCATTCGCAGGGCCTTGTGGTCGCAGATCCGCAAGGAGAAGCCTGCCGCCTTCATCGGCGTCGATGCGCCCGACTTCAACCTTTGGCTCGAGGCCAAGGTCAAGGATGCGGGCCTGCCCGCCATCCATTTCGTCAGCCCGTCGATCTGGGCGTGGCGTGGTGGGCGGATCAAGCGCATCGCCCGCTCGGTCACCCGTATGTTGTGCCTGTTCCCGTTCGAGCCCGAACTATACGATCGCGCCGGGGTTCCGGTGAGCTACGTCGGCCACCCGCTCGCCGACGTCTTTCCGGTCGAGCCGGATCGCGACGGTACGCGCGAGGTCCTCGGCATCAGCGCGACCCGAAAAGTGATCACGATGCTGCCGGGCAGCCGGCAGTCCGAGGTGCGCAACCTCGCCGATACCTATATCGCGACGGCGAAGATGCTTGCCGAGCGCCACCCCGACGCCTGCTTCCTGGTGCCGCTGGCGACACGTGAGACGCGCCAGATCTTCGAGCAGGCCCTGCACCGCAACGAGGCGACGGAACTGCCGCTGCGGATGCTGTTCGGTCACGCGGTCGAGGCAATGACGGCGGCCGACGTCGTCGTCGTCGCCAGCGGTACCGCCAGCCTGGAGGCGGCCCTGCTCAAGCGGCCGATGGTGATCACCTACCGCATCGGTGATTTTCAGTACCGCCTGATGAAGCGCCTGGCCTACCTGCCGTGGGTGGGCTTGCCCAACATCCTGTGCCGCGAGAGCATCGTGCCCGAGCTGCTCCAGGACGAGGCGACCCCCGACAAGATCGCGGACGCGGTGGACGACTGGCTCGATGACGGTCCGGCGTGCGAGGCGCTTTCGCAACGCTTCACCGAACTTCACCTGATGCTGCGCCAGAACACCGCCGAGAAGGCAGCGGCCGCGATCCTGCCCTATCTCGGTGCCACGGTGGCATGAGCAGCCAGGGCAGCTTGCCATTGTTCGCCAGCGTCGGGCGCCCGGCAATCGTGTGTGGCGTCGACGAAGCCGGACGCGGGCCACTGTGCGGGCAGGTGGTCGCTGCCGCGGTGATCCTTGATCCGGCACGGCCGATCGAGGGTTTGAACGACTCCAAGAAACTGTCCGAGCGCGCCCGCGAGCGCCTGGCGCCGCTGATCCGCGAGCGCGCCCTGGCGTGGGCGGTGGCCGAGGCCAGCGTCGAGGAGATCGATCGCCTCAATATCCTGCAGGCGACGATGCTGGCGATGCAGCGGGCGGTGGCGGCGATCGGCATCGCGCCGGACGAAGTGCGCATCGACGGCAACCGTTGTCCGACGCTGCCGTACCCGGCACGCGCAATCGTCAAGGGTGACGCCACCGAGCCGTCGATCTCCGCAGCCTCGATTCTGGCCAAGACCGCGCGCGACGAAGCGATGCGGGCGCTCGATCTCCGCTATCCGCATTACGGCCTTGCCCGACACAAGGGCTACCCGACCGCGGCCCACCTGGCAGCCATCGAGCGCCACGGCGTGGCCGATTTCTATCGTCGCAGCTTCGCACCCGTGCGCAAGCTGATCGAGCGCAGATGAAGCTCGTCAGCTCGCGCGACAACCCGCTGGTGAAGAAGCTTCACGGCCTCGCGGGGTCGGGGCGCGAACGGCGCAAGCACGGCGAGACCGTGCTCGACGGCGCCCATCTGGTCGACGCCGCCCTGCAGGCGCACTGGTCGCTGAAGTTGCTGGTCGTGTCGGAAGGCGGCGCCGGGCGGGCGGAAATCGCCGCCTTGCTGGCGCGCGTCCCGGCCGCGCTTCCGTGCATCCTGCTCCCCGACCCCCTGTTCGCCCATGTCAGCCCGGTGGATGCGCCGTCGGGCCTGCTCGCGCTCATCGATCTGCCAGCGCCGCCGCCGCCCGGTCCGTTCGCCGACACCGTGGTGGTGCTCGATGCCGTGCAGGATCCGGGCAATCTGGGCAGCATCCTGCGCACGGCAGCCGCCGCCGGCGTCGGGGACGTGCTGCTCACCGAAGGCTGTGCCCAGGCCTGGTCTCCGCGCGTGCTGCGCGCCGGCATGGGGGCGCATTTCGCCTTGCGCGTGCATGAACAGGTCGACGCGCTGGCGGTGCTCGAGGGCTTCCCGGGGCCGCGGCTCGCGACTGCGCTCGCACCCGGAGCCCGCCCGCTGTACGAGATCGAACTCGACGGCCCGGTCGCCTGGATGTTCGGCGCCGAGGGTCGGGGCCTTTCGCCGGCCCTGGTGACGGCGGCGGACGGCGTGGTCGCGATCCCCTTGGCGGGCGCGATCGAATCGCTCAACGTCGGTGCGGCCGTCGCGATCTGCCTGTTCGAACAACTGCGCCGTCGTACCTACGCCTAGACTCGTTTTCGAGCACGGCAGGGGCTGTCCCGGGGCTCACTCCGGCAGGCGCAGCAGCCCTGCCACCGCGGCGGCGTCGGCCGGGGACTGCCAGGGCACGAGCCCGAGCAGCGGGGCGTCGATGCGCGAGCGCAAGGCCTCGACGTTTTCAAGCAGGCGCAACATCGCCGGATCGACCTGATTGGCAACCCAGCCCGCCAGGACGAGGCCGCGCCGGGCGATCGCCTCGGTCGTCAACAGGGCGTGGTTGATGCATCCCAGCCGCAGACCGACGACGAGGATGACAGGCAGGTCGAGCTCGCCGGCGAGATCCGCCGTGTCGTAGTCCTGGTCCAGCGGCACGCAAAAGCCGCCGACGCCTTCGACCAGCACGCAGTCCGCCTGCCGCCGCAACTGTTCGAACGCATGCAGGATGCGCGCCGGTTCGATGCGCACGCCTTCCTCGGCGGCGGCAATGTGCGGCGCGATCGGACTCTGCAGGCAATACGGATTGAGCAACGCGAGGCCGGGATCGAAGCTGCTCGCACGGCGCAGCGCAGCGACATCCTCGTTGATCCGTTCGCCGTCGCATTCGGTCGCCCCGGCGGCGACCGGTTTCATCCCGACCGCGCTCATGCCGGCTGCACGGGCGACATGCAGCAAGGCGGACGTGACGAAGGTCTTGCCGATCTCGGTGTCTGTCCCGGCGACGAACCAGGCGCATCCGGCCTTGGGCTTGGGTGCGGTCGAAGTGCTCATGCTTGGGGTCCGTTTGCGTTTGCCGGCTTGTGCAGGGCGAGGAGAATCAGGTCGTAGGTGGCGGGCAGGGAACCGTCGGCCCGACGGTGAATCTCGTAGCGGCGCTCGAGGCCCTGCCAGGCCGTTCGCCCCAGCGGCGTGCGACGCCGCGCGCCGGTCACGGTGCTTGCACCGATGGTCTTGATGTCCCTGAGGAGCTTGCGCAGATCGGGCGCGAGGGCGTGGATGTCGAGGTTCTCGAGCCCGGCGACCTCGAGACCGGCCCGGCGCGCATGGGCCGCCCACGTCCCGGCATCGTGGAAGGCGATGCGGTGCTCGGCCTCGTCGATGGCGGCGAAAGCTGCTTCGAGTTCGTGCAGCGTCCGTGGTCCCAGTGTGGCGACAAAGGCCTGGCCACCCGGCGCCAGCGTGCGTGCGATCTCGCGCATGGCCGCCTCCGGGGCGCACCATTGCAGGGCTAGACTCGACCACAGCAGCGCCAGGCTGCCGCCGGCAAGCGGCAGGTGCTCGAGGTCGCCACACACGGCGGCAAGCGGCGTCGAGGGGGCCCCGGCGCTTGCCGCCCGGCGGGCCTGGGCAAGCATCGCCGGGGCAAGGTCGATCGCGAGCACATACGCGCCGGGCCACAGGGCTGCCAGGGCGGGCAGGCCGAGACCGGTGCCGCAGCCGGCGTCGAGGACGGCGCCCCCCGCTTGCGGCGGGTTGGCGAGGAAGCGGGCCGCAAAGCCCGCTAGCCGCTCGCACGCCTCGCGCTGGACGGAGGCAGCACTGTCGTAGCGTTCCGCCGCACGGTCGAAGGCCTTGCGCACGAGGTGCTTTTGGGCGCGGCGTTCAGTCATCGAGGAAGTCGTCGATAAGGTCTGCACACGCGCGCGGCTGGGCCACGAAGGGGGCGTGGCCGCAGTCGCAGATTTCGTGCAGGCGGGCATCGGGCAGCAAAGCGGCCAGCCGGCGCGCCGCCTCGATCGGCATCAGGGCGTCGTGCGTTCCGTGGAGCAGGCAGCAGGGCACCTCGATCGCTCCCAGGCCCGCGCGCAGATCGCTGGATTCGAGCAGCCGGAGACCCTCGGCCAGGGCTTCATCGCTCCTTGCAGTCGCCGGCGACAGGCTTGCTTCGAGGCGGCCCTGCAGCGTTCTGCGCTGCGCATCGCCGAGGCACTGCAGCGCCAGAAAGCGCTTCAGGGTTGCAGCCGGGCTCGCCGCGAAGCCCTGCCGGAAGGTCGCCACCGTGTCCGCCGCCAGCCCGCAGGGCCAGTCGGCCTGTGCCACGAAGCGGGCGGTGGCGCCGATCAGTAGCAGGCGCGAAGCCTTGCGCGGGTGGCGCCTGGCGATCTCGAGTGCGAGCATCGCGCCGAGCGACCAGCCGCCAAGGGCCGCACCATCGGGAATCTGCTCGGCGAGCGCGTCCGCCCATGCTGCGAGCCCTGCAGGGGCCGGCGATGCGGTGGCAGCATGGCCGGGCAGGGCGGGGGTGATGATCGCCGTCGAGCGGATCAGGCCGCCCAGCTCGGTCCAGACCGCCGGGCTCATCGCCCAGCCGTGCAGCAGCACCAGGGGCGGGCGGGCTTGGCCGGGCGTCAGGTCGGGGGCGGGCTGCGTCATGCCGCCACGCCGGCTTCGAGCCGCATCAGGGTGTCGGCGAGCAGGTCGACATCGGCGCAGGTGTGGGCCGCGCTCAGCGAGATGCGCAGGCGTGCGCTGCCCGCGGGCACGGTCGGCGGCCGGATCGCCGGCACCCACAGGCTCTCGTTCCACAGCGCCCGCGCCACCGCCAGCGTCTCGGCGTTGTCGCCGATCAGCACCGGCTGGATCGGCGTTCGCGATGGCATCAGCCGCCAGCGAGACAGCGACAGCCGCGCGCGCAATCGCCCGATCAGTTGCGCGAGGCGCTGCCGCCGCGCGTCGCCCGCTTCGATCAGGGCGACGCTCGCGAGCAAGGCGTGGGCGAGCGCGGGTGGCGCAGCGGTGGTGAAGATGTAGGTACGCGACTTCTGCAGCAGCCAGTCGACGACCTCGGCATGGCCGGCGGCGAAGGCGCCGGACACGCCGGCGGCCTTGCCAAGCGTGCCGACGTAGATCACGCGCCAAACCTGCGCCGATCCGCCGAGGCCGGCCTCGGCCAGCGCGCCCCGACCTTGCGGCCCGAGCACGCCGAAGCCGTGGGCGTCATCCACCAGCAGCCAGGCATCGTGGCGGGTGGCAAGCTCGAGCAGGGCCGCGAGCGGGGCGACATCGCCATCCATGCTGAACACGGCATCGGTCACGATCAGCTTGCGCCGTGCGCGGCTTGCTTCGAGCATGCGGGACAGCGCGTCGAGGTCGAGGTGGGGATAGCGCTGCATGTCGGCGCGTGACAGCAGCATCCCGTCGACCAGCGACGCGTGGTTGAGGCGGTCGGCGAACACCGCGTCGCCACGGCCTGCCAGCGCGGGGATGATGCCGCTGTTGGCCATGTAGCCGGTGGTGAAATACAGCGCGCGCTCGGCGCGGACGAAGCGGGCGAGAGCGGTCTCGAGTTCGTCCTGCACGGTGTAGTGTCCGCTCACCAGGTGCGAGGCGCCCGCGCCGCCGCCCCAGCGTGCCGCACCTTCGGCAAGCGCGGTCGCAAGTGCAGGATCGGCGGCCAGGCCGAGGTAATCGTTGCTGCAAAAGGCCAGCATGTCGCGATCGTCGATACGGGCGTGGGGGGCGCACGGCAGCGTGTTGCTGCGCCGCGTACGTCGCAGCGATGCCTTGTCGAGCGCGGCGAGTTCGGCGCGCAGGCCGTCGAGCAGGGCGGACATTGCCGGCGTCTCAGCGCAAGACCGCATCGAGCGCGGCGGCGGCGCCGTCTACCAGGTGGCGCATCTCGCGCTCCTCGAGCACGTAGGGCGGCATGAAGTACACGGTCGTGCCGATCGGGCGCAGGAGCAGGCCCCGGCTCAGGCAGTCGGCGAAGTAGCGGCGCGAGAAGCCGGGCGCGTCGGTGTCGACGTCGAATGCGATAATCATGCCGCGCTGGCGCAGGTTGAGCACGGCCCGGTGCGCGCCCAGGCGCTCGCGTGTCAGCTCGCCCATCAGTCGCGCACGGTCGCGGTTGTTGGCGATGACGTCGTCGGCGGCGAAGATGTCGAGGGTCGCCAGCGCGGCACGGCAGGCCAGCGGATTGCCGGTGTAGGAATGCGAGTGCAGGAAGGCGCGCGCGCTGCTGTCGTCGTAGAAGCAGCGATAGATCTCGTCGGTGCTCAGGACCAGCGAGAGCGGCAGATAGCCGCCGGTGATGCCCTTCGACAGGCAGATGAAATCCGGCCAGCCACCACCCGGCAGCTCCACATCGGCCGCGCCTGCCACTTGTTCCCAGGCGAAGAAGCTGCCGCTGCGGCCACAGCCGACGGCAATCTCGTCGGCGACGAGATGCACCTGGTAGCGGTCGCACAGGGTGCGCGCGAGGCGGAGGTACTCGGCGTCGTACATCACCATGCCGCTCGCGCCCTGCACCAGGGGCTCCACGATCAGTGCCGCCGTCTCCTCGTGGTGCGCGGCAAGCTGGGCCTCGAGGGCAGCCGCGGCGCGGCGCGCCACGTCGACTGCCGACTCGCCCGCGCGCGCCCGGCGCGCGTCCGGCGTCGGCACGGTGGTGCCCGGCCTTATCAGCGGCGCATAGGCGTCGCGGAAGATCGCAACATCGGTGACCGCGAGCGCGCCCACCGTCTCGCCGTGATAGCTGCCCTCCAGGCTGACGAAGCGGCACTTCTGCGGCCGCCCCTGGTTGCGCCAGTAGTGGGCGCTCATCTTCAGCGCGATTTCGGTGGCGGAGGCGCCGTCCGAGGCGTAGAAGGCGTGGCCGAGCCGGTGCCCGGTGAGGGCGCTCAGCCGCTCGGAAAGTTCAACCACGGGTGGATGAGTGAAGCCTGCAAGCATCACGTGATCGAGGGTGTCGAGCTGCTCCCGCAGCGCTGCGTTGATGCGCGGATTGCAGTGGCCGAACAGATTGACCCACCACGAGCTGATGCCGTCGAGCAGGCGCCGGCCGTCGGCATCGATCAGCCACGGCCCCTGCCCACGCACGATCGGGACCAGCGGCAGGGTCTCGTGGTGCTTCATCTGGGTGCACGGGTGCCACACCGCGGCGAGCGAACGTTGCAGGAGTGGGTCGGACATCTCTAACCTGGAAAGCCTGAGAGGAAATCTTGCGCAGCGTGCGTGCGGACGATCGCACCGAAGGGGCGTCGGGATGACCGGCGCGCCGGACGGCGGATCGAGAGGTGCAGATGGTGGGCAAACGACCGGAGCGTGTCAATTCGGGCGAGTTTGCTAACATCTCGACACCTTGCTGACAGCCTACCCTGCCGGACACCGAAACATGATCCTCGTTATTTCTCCCGCGAAGGCGCTCGACTACGAGACGCCACCGACCGTCACCACCCGCTCCCAACCCGCTTTTCTCGACGAAGCGGCCAAGCTCATCGACGTCCTGCGCGAGCGCTCGCCGGCCGAGATCGCCGGCTTGATGTCGCTCTCCGACCCGCTGGCCGCGCTCAACGTCGCCCGCTATGCGGCCTGGTCGCGGCCCTTCAGCGAGCGCAACGCCAAGCAGGCCGTGCTGGCATTCAATGGCGACGTGTATGCGGGTCTTGCCGCCGCCACCCTGTCGGAGGCCGATCTTGCCTGGGCGCAGGACCATCTGCGCATCCTGTCGGGCCTGTACGGTGTGCTGCGTCCGCTCGACCTGATGCAGCCCTACCGGCTCGAGATGGGTACGCGGCTCGTCAACCCGCGCGGAAAGAACCTCTACGAGTTCTGGGGCGAGCGCATCACAGACGAGCTCAACCGCCTGCTCCGCCGCGACCGGGACGAGGGGCTCGAACCGCTGCTGCTCAACCTCGCATCGGACGAGTATTTCAAGTCTGTGAAGGTGCAGAAGCTCGAGGGGCGGTTGCTCACACCGGTGTTCGAGGACTGGAAGGGCGGGCGCTACAAGATCATCAGCTTCTACGCCAAGCGCGCGCGCGGGCTGATGAGCCGCCATGTGATCGAGAACCGCATCGACGATGCAGAAGGGCTGAAGTCCTTCGACCGCGGGGGCTATTCTTACGCTGCCGACGCGTCGGACGCCGACCGGCTGGTTTTCCGCCGGCGCGAGGCCTGAGGGCGACGCGGACGCCGGTGTTGGCAAACCTTGCGCGCGCCACCGCGCGCATCGAGCAAAGATATGGAGCACGCGTGAAAATCAGTTCCAACTTCGATTCGGGCTCCATCGAGGTGGTCAGCCTCGAGGACCCGCAGGACATCCGGCTGCGCTTGCGCTTCGATAATGCGGCAAGCTTCTCCCAGTGGTTCCATTTCCGCCTCATGGGCGCGGCCGCAACACCGCTGCGGATGGTGTTCGAGAATGCCGCCGCCGCCGCCTATCCCGAAGGCTGGCCGGGCTACCGCTGTGTCGCCTCCTATGATCGGCAGAACTGGTTCCGGATCGCAACCACCCGTTACGAAGGCGGCGAGCTGATCGTCGAGCACACGCCCGAGCGCGACGGCATCTACTACGCCTACTTCGAACCCTACTCGCACGAGCGCCATCTCGACCTGCTCGGACGGGTCGAGCAGTCCCCTTTCGCGCGCGTGCGCAACCTCGGCAGCACGGTCGAAGGCCGGGACCTGGACGTGATCCAGTGTGGCCGGCGCTCACCCGGTCGGGCGCCGGTCTGGATCATCGCCCGCCAGCATCCGGGCGAGACCATGGGTGAATGGTTCATCGAGGGCCTGCTCGAGCGCCTGCTGGATCCCGCCGACGCGGTGGCGCGCAAGGTGCGCGAGCACGGCATGTTCTACATCGTCCCCAACATGAACCCCGATGGTGCCGTGCTCGGGAACCTGCGCACCAATGCCGCCGGCTGCAACCTCAATCGCGAATGGCGTGACCCCGACCCGGACACCAGTCCCGAAGTCTGGCTCGTGCGAGACGAGATGGAGCGCAGCGGATGCACGCTGTTCCTCGACATACACGGCGATGAGGAGATCCCCTACATCTTCTTCTCCGGTGCGGAGGACGTGCCCGGCTTCCCCGCCGAGGCGGCCGCGCGGCAGGCTCGCTTCATCGACAACTTCGCCGCCGTCAGCCCCGATTTTCAGGTCGAGGAGGGCTACAAGCCCGGCCGCTTCGGCGAGGAGCTCCTGACCCTCGGAAGCAAGTGGGTCGGTCACCGGTTCGGCTGCGTGTCGCTGACGCTGGAGATGCCGTTCAAGGACAACGCCAACCTGCCCGACGGCCAGACCGGCTGGAGTGGCGCCCGCAGCAAACGCCTCGGCGCCGCCATGCTCAATCCGATCCTGCGTCACCTCATCGACCAGGCCGGCTTGAAGCAGGCCTGAACGGCGGTCGCGGAAAGGGATGCTCACTGCAGGAAATGCGCGACATTCCCCAAGCAGCCTCGGACGTCGATTTACTTGTCCGGAGGCCGCCCCTATACTCCGCCCGCCACAAAACAACCGAATCGGTGTCCCCTCCTGGTTGACGGGCCCGGGCGATAGCCGAAGCGGCCGCGGGTCGGCAAACCAGATGCAGGCTCGACGTCGGGTCTTGGCCGGGGTCGGCCCGACACAGACAGAATTCGGTGATTTCCATGATCGACGTTGTCGTCCTCTTCTTTCTCTTCGGCCTCGCTGCGGGCCTGGCGCGCTCCGAACTCAAGCTTCCCGCGGCCCTGTACGACTCGCTGTCGGTCTTCCTGCTGCTTGCCATCGGCCTGAAGGGGGGCGAGGGGCTGGCCAAGCAGGCGCTCGCCCCGCTGGCACCGCAACTGCTCACCGTGATGCTGCTCGGCGTGGCCCAGGCTTTCATCGCCTACGCCATCCTGCGTGGCCTCGGCCGCCTGGGGCGTGCCAACGCGGCGGCCATGGCGGCACATTACGGCTCGGTGAGCGTGGCGACCTTCGCTGTGGGCGTGAACTGGCTGGCGACGCGCGACATCGCCTTCGAGTCGCAGATGGCGATCTTCCTCGCCGTCATGGAAGTCCCGGCCATCATGGTCGGCATCGTGCTCGCACGCGGGGTCGGCAAGGACACAGACTGGGGCCAACTGGCCCACGAGACCTTTCTCGGCAAGGGCGTGACCCTGCTGCTCGGCGGCATGGCGATCGGCTGGGCGGCGGGCCCCGAGGGGCTGTTGCCGATCAAGGGCATGTTCTACGATCTGTTCAAGGGGGCGCTCGCCCTGTTCCTGCTCGAGATGGGGCTGATCGTCAGCCACCATGCGGGCGAACTGCGGCGACAGGGCGTGTTCATCATCGCCTTCGGCGTACTCATGCCCTTGCTGTCGGCGGCGCTCGGACTGGGCTGCGGCATGGCCCTGGGTTTGTCGGTCGGCGGTCTCACGCTGCTTGCCACGCTGGCGGCGAGTGCCTCCTACATCGCCGTGCCGGCGGCGATGCGCCTGGCGGTGCCGGAGGCCAATCCGGCGCTCTCGCTCGGGGCCGTCCTCGGCGTGACCTTTCCATTCAACATTCTGGTCGGCATCCCGCTTTACTACCAGATGGCCATCAGACTCACGGGAGCGAGTGCATGAGCATCCACACGGAAAAACGAACCCTGCTCACCGTGATCACCGAAGCGGCGCTCGAGCAGACGCTGATGCGTGACCTGGAGAAGCTGGGTGTGCGTGGCTGCACGGTGTCGGACGCCCGCGGCCGCGGCAGTCGCGGCGTGCGCGACGCCGCCTGGGAAGAGGCTGCCAACATCCGCGTCGAGACCATCTGTTCCCGCGCCCGCGCCGAATCGGTCCTGAACCATGTCCAGGCGCGCTATTACGCAGACTTCGCGATGGTGGCCTTTCTGCAGGACGTCGAGATCCTCCGCCCGGAAAAGTTCTGAGTTCAGCCCCTGGGCGCGAACTGCGCGAGGATGGCCTGCGCACACGCCACGCCCGAGCGCACTGCCGATTCCAGCGTCGCCGGATACTCCGAGTCCACATAGTCCCCCGCCAGCCACAGGCCAGGCAACGGCGTGCGTATTCCGGGTCGCAGGATGCCCGGCCGGCATGCAAACGTCGCCCGCTTTTCGACGATCACCTGCGACCACTCGGGCGCGGGGAGACGGCGCTCGAGTTGTCTCTCCAGTTGCGCATGGACCGCCAGGATCAGTTCGTCGCGCGGCAGGGCCTCGTGCGGGCCACTGGCGCTGATAACGCAGGCGACGAGTCCCTCGGGCCCGCCCAGGCGGCCGCGGTCGAAGGCCCACTGCGCGGGGCCGTCGGCCGGGCCGCTCACCAGTCCGATCATCGGCTCGGGCAGGCGCTGCCGGGCGCCGAGGGCCAGATAGACGGTCACGATCGGCTCGTGCGGCAGGGCGGCGATCTGCGCCGCCAGGCGCTCGCATGCGCCGGTGGACGCGAGCAGGGGCGCGGCGTGGTAGGGCGCGGTCGCGAGCACGACCTGATGCCAGGCTTGGCTGCCGGGGTCGCCCTCCAGGCGGAAGCCGCCGCTCACCGGGCGTATCGCGTCGATGGCGTTGCCGGTGCGCAGCTTGCCGCGGCGCGTGGCGAGGAATCGCGCAGCGGGTACCGGGAACAGCTCCGACAGGTCCGTGCGCGGAAGCAGCAGCTCGCTCGCGGGCGCGCCCGACGCCAGGCTGTCGCGCAGCACGTTGGCGAACACCTGGGCCGAGGCTTCCTCGACCGGCGTATTCAGCGCGGCGATGCACAGCGGTGCCCACACCAGGTCGCACAAGGCCGGAGTCTGCTGCGTCTGCCGCAGCATCGCGGCCACGCTCAGCTCGGGCGCGAGCCTGAAGCGGCACTTCTTCAGCCAGCGCATCAGTCGCAACATCGCCAGGCGGTCGGCCCAGCTCAGGCCCTTCGCGCGCAACAGGCCGAGGGCGAGGTGGAGCGGGGCCGGCAGTGGCGCCGCCTGCAGATGCAGTCGCCCCGGGTAGTGCAAGGTGAGCGGCACATGCTCGAGCAGGCGCGGCGAGACGCCGGTCACCCGCATCAGGCGGGTGAGCTCGGTGTAGGCGCCGATCAGGATGTGCTGGCCGTTATCGACCCGCCAATGGTGATCCTTTTGCACCACGCGGGAGCGCCCGCCCAGGGTGTGCGAGCGCTCGAAGACGGTGACGTGCACGCCGGCGCGCGCGAGTTCCACCGCACAGGCCAGACCCGCGTACCCGGCACCGATGACGGCCATGGCCGGAACGCTCATCGATCCGCTCCCGGCCTTCAGTTCCGCATCCAGGTCGTGCCTGCCAGCCACACCTTGCGCAGCGGGGTGAGCGAGGTGCGACGGTCGAGCACCTTGAAGCCGTCGGCCCTGATTTCGTGCAGCAGCGTCCGGTAGATGGCGGCCATCACCAGGCCCGGGCGCTGCGCCTTGCGGTCGACGTCCGGCAGGTGGGCGAAGGCCTGCTCGTAGAAGCCCTCGGCGCGCTGGGCCTGGAAGGCCATGAGCTCGCGAAAGGCGTCGGAATAGCGCGCCTCGAGAATGTCCTTGGCCGGCACGGCGAAGCGCTGCAGATCCTCGACCGGGAGGTCGATGCGGCCACGCCGGGCATCCTCGCCGACATCCCGGATGATGTTGGTGAGCTGGAAGGCCAGGCCGAGGTCGTGGGCGTACTTCAGCGTCTGCCGGTCGCGGTAGCCGAAGATCTCCGCCGCGAGCAGGCCGACCACGCT
>JBFGZP010000031.1:0-18667 GCA_041586695.1 Thauera sp. | reverse complement strand
CGTCCTCAAGCAGCGCCGCGACGCCTACATCCTGCGGCTCAACGGCATCTATGACGGCATGCTCGAGAAGGCCGGCGTCGAGTTGGTGCGAGGCTTCGCGCGCTTCGTCGATGCGCGCACGGTCGAGGTCGACGGCCAGCGTTTCGGCGCACCCCACATCGTCATCGCGACCGGCGGCCGCCCCGAGATCCCCGACATTCCGGGGGCGGAACTGGGCGTCAGCTCGGACGGATTCTTCGAACTCGAAAAGCAGCCGCGCCGCGTCGCGGTGGTGGGCAGCGGCTATATCGCGGTGGAGCTCGCCGGCGTGTTCAATGCCCTCGGCAGCGAGGTGAGCATGCTGGTGCGCAAGGATCATCTGCTGCGGCCCTTCGATCCGCTGATTCGCGACGAACTGATGAGCCAGATGCAGGAGGACGGGGTCAAGCTGAAGGTGCGCACGCAGGCACGCGCGATCGAGCGCGCGGCGGACGGCGCGCTGCGCATTGTGTGCGACGACGACACCGAACTGACGGTCGACTGCCTGGTGTGGGCGGTGGGCCGCGCGCCCAACACCGACCGCCTGAATCTCGGCGCCGCCGGCATCACGCCGCAGGCAAAAGGCGTGGTCCCGGTCGACGCCTTCCAGAATACGACGACCCCCGGGGTGTACGCCCTGGGCGACATCATTGGCCAGGCGGAGCTCACGCCGGTCGCGATCGCTGCCGGGCGCAAGCTCGCCGCCAGACTGTTCCGCGGCGAGGCCGACAGCAAGCTCGACTACGACTGCATCCCGACCGTGATCTTCAGTCACCCCCCGATCGGAACAGTCGGCCTGACCGAGGACGAAGCACGCCAGGCGCACGACAACGTCAAGGTCTACACCAGCCGTTTCACCTCGATGGCGTACGCACTGACCGAGCATCGCCCCCGGACCGCGATGAAGCTGGTCTGTGCCGGCCCTGACGAGCGCATCGTCGGCGCCCACGTCATCGGCGACGGCGCGGACGAGATGCTGCAGGGCTTTGCGGTGGCGGTGAAGATGGGCGCGACCAAGGCCGACTTCGACAACACGATGGCGATTCATCCGACCAGCGCGGAAGAGTTCGTGACCATGCGTTGAGCGGAGCCCCCACAATGCCAATGAGCTATGAGCAGTATCTCGACGAAGTTGCGACCCTGATCTTCGAACACCACGATGTCAGCGAGGAGGCGGCGATCAGGATCGTGATGCTCGCGCAGGCCGACGAGTTTTTCAGTAGCCACGACGACGACGCCTCGATCAGGACGCAGGCAGGCGCCGAACGGGACGCCGAAACGGTGTTCCGGAAATACGGTAAACGCGGCCCCTGAGGCGGGGGCGCCTCCCGGCGTCGCACTCGCGCCAGGTTGCGGGCACCCTCTGACCTCGGCGCGGTCTACTTGTACGTGGCAGGCGGAGCAGCCGATTTGGCCTGCCCGGGGACAAGAAGAAATTCCGCAGGGAGCAACAGGCGCACAAGGAGATCATCATGACCCTCCACGATCTGCCGAAGATGCTTTACTCGTACTCGGAAGGATGGCCCGAGCTGATACGGATTCACCCCTCGGTCGCACGCATCTTCGCACTCTACGTGATGCCGATGTCGCTGATTCCGCCGGCGATGTTCGTCTATTCGATCTCGGTCAATCCCGGCGCGGTATTCCCCGAATTGGTGCCGCACATGACCGGTTTCGAAGCGCTGGCCGTAGCGATTGCTTTCTACCTGGCCCAACTCGCGATGGTGCCGCTGATGGCATCGATCATCCAGCAGATGGGCGATGTGGTCAGCGTGAAGCCCGAATATCACGACGCGTTCGTGCTTGCTGCCGTGGCTCCGACGCCGTTGTGGCTGGCAGCGCTCGCGCTGTTCGTCCCGTCCTTGTGGGTGGTCGGGATCGTGCTCGCGGTGGCATGGGTTGGTTCCGCAGCCCTGATCTACCACGGCGTACTGCCGCTGTTCAGGATCGACGACAAGAGCAAGTCGCACCTGATGGGCAGCTTCGTGCTGATGGCCGGCGTGATCGGCTGGATCGCGCTGATGGTCGTGCTCGCGCTCGCGCTGAGCATGATCGTGGGACTGCGCTGAAACTGACAGGTAGCGGTCCGGCGGACGATCCACAACGATTCGGCGTCCGCCTCGATGTTGCCATTCCGGCCTGCCCCGGCGTTCCGCCCAGGGCAGGCCGCGGGCCTCCGGCGCAGAGGCAGCAAGCGGTGCGCGGCGGACCCTGTCGGGCCGCGCGCCACGGATCTGCCGTCAGTTGCCGGAGCAGCAGTTGTGCCCGCCACCGCCGCAACCGCCACCGCTCGCGGGCGCCGCAGCCTGTGCCTGCAGGCTGATCGTGAAGTCGATGACGATGTTGCCGGCCTCACGCTCGACGTATTCGATACCGATCTGATTGCCGTAGCGCTGCTGGATCTGGCCGAGCAGGGGCAAGGGGTCGTGGTCGTTGATGAAGCGCATCGTTTCGCCGTCCTCGAGCGACTCGAGGGCACCGAAGATGGCAGCGTGGCGGAAGCGCTTGGCCACGCCGCGCGCGTCGAAGGGATAGGCGGTAGTGTCGAACATCGTGCTCTCTTCCATGGACTGGTTGATCGAAATGGCGGACGCGGGCTGCGGCCCGCGGGTGCAGCGTCGCAATCCTATGGATTCGTTCGCGCCAAAACCTTGAGCCAGAGCAAAATCCGGCATGCGGGCGGCAACTGGGCGCGGGCACTGGTAGAGTGTTGCCCAAGCAATCAGCATTTCCCTTCCCGGAGCAGCACCATGATCGAATCCCTCCTCCGCCGCCATGCCGGCATCCTCGCCCTTGCCGCACTGCTCGGGCTGTCGGGCTGCGGATACAACGACTTTCAGCGCCTGGACGAGCAGACCAAGTCCGCCTGGGCGGAGGTCGTGAACCAGTACCAGCGCCGCGCCGACCTCATTCCCAACCTCGTCGCCACGGTGAAGGGCGAAGCGAACTTCGAGCAGGAAACGCTTACCCGCGTCATCGAGGCCCGTTCGCGTGCAACCGCCATCCAGGTCACCCCGCAGACGCTCGACGACCCGCAGGCAATGCAGCGCTTCCAGCAGGCCCAGGGTGAACTCGGGGGCGCCTTGTCGCGCCTGCTGGCGGTGGCCGAGAGCTACCCGAACCTGAAGGCCAACCAGGGTTTCCAGGATCTGCGCGTCCAGCTCGAGGGTACCGAGAACCGCGTCACCGTGGCGCGAAACAAGTACATCGCCGCGGTGCAGGAATACAACGTCCTGGCGCGCAGCTTCCCTAGCAACCTCACCGCCATGATCTTCAGCTATGCGCCGAAGTCGGGCTTCACCGTCACCAACGAGGCCGAGATCTCGCGTCCGCCTACGGTGGATTTCGGCACCCAGGGAGTGCGCTGAGCCGTGTCGATCCCGGGTCGAGCCGCGGCGCGCGCCCTCGCCTGGCTTGCGCAGGCCCTGGGACCCGCCCTGCTCGCGCTGGCAACGGCCCTGTCCTGGCCTGCATCGGTCAACGCGCAGGCGCTGCAGCCGGTACCCGCACTGGCCGCCCGCGTCATCGATCGGACCGCCACCCTGACGGCCTCCCAGCTCGCGGCCCTGGAATCCAGGCTGGCGGCGTTCGAGGCCGAGCGCGGCACCCAGCTCGTCGTCCTGATCGTGCCCACGACCGCGCCCGAAGACATCGCCGCCTATGCCTGGCGGGTTGCCGACAGCTGGAAGATCGGCCGCCGCGAAACCGGCGACGGCATCGTCATCGTGGTGGCCAAGGACGACCGCCGGGTGCGCATCGAGGTGGCGCGCGCGCTCGAAGGCGCGGTGCCGGACCTGGCCGCATTCCGGATCATCGATCGCGTCATTACGCCCGCCTTCCGCAAGGGTGATTTCGCCGCCGGCCTCGATGCCGGCATCGACGCGCTGACCGCCCGCATCCGCGGCGAGGAACTGCCCCTGCCCGAACCGGGCGCGGGCGGTGACGACCTTTCGCTCGAAGACCTCGGCGCCTTCCTCTTTGTCGGCGTACCGGTGATCGGCGCGGTGCTGATCGGCATCCTCGGCCGCAAGCTCGGCACGCTGGCAACCGGCGGCGGCGCGGGCTTCCTCGTCATGGTGCTTACCGGCAGTCTCTTCCTCGCAGTCGTCGCGGCAGTGCTCGCCATCGTCTTCGTGCTCGCGCTCGGCGTCGGCGGCGGACGCGGAGGCCCCGGCGGCGGTTTCGGCCATGGCGGTCCCGTCATCCGCAGCGGCGGCGGCCGGCGCAGCGGCGGCGGTGGCTTCCGTTCGGGCGGCGGCGGCAGTTTCGGCGGCGGCGGCGCCTCGGGGGGCTGGTAGATGAAGCTGCTGACCCGAATCGCCCGCCACCTCTGGCTCGATGCCGACGATGCCGAGCGCGCGCTCGGTGCCGCGGGCCTGCATCGCCTCGAGGACAGCGTGCGCGAGAGCGAGCGGCGCCACCTCGGTGAAATCTGCGTGTGCATCGAAGCCAGCCTGCCCTTGCGCGAACTGTGGCGGCTGCTGCGCCGTCCACGGACGGCCGACGAGGCGGTGAGCGAGCGGGCGCTGGCGCTGTTCGGCGAACTGCGCGTGTGGGATACCGAGCTCAACAACGGTGTCCTGATCTATGTGCAACTGGCCGAGCACCGCCTCGAGATCCTTGCCGACCGGGCGCTGGCGCGTCGCGTGCCACCGGAGGCCTGGCACGGCGCAGTGGCAAAGGCCTGCGACGCCTTCAGGCGCAATGAACTCGAACAAGGCCTCGGCGCGGCCATCAACGCCGTGGACGCCGCACTGCAGGAACACTTTCCCAAGCCGGAAGGTGACCTACCCGGCAGTCCTGAGCGCAGCAATGAAATCGCGAACCGGCCGCTGATTCGCTGAAACCGCATCGGCGCGCGGTCTGCCGAAGTGGATGGTCGGGAAGGGGTTTGTCGCCGCATCGCGAGAAAGCGCCGGATTTCCTGGCCCTGCCTGCCTATGCCGGCCACGCTCGGTGCAGGCCTGTGCTATTGTTTCCGCAGAGGCAGAGGGAGCGTTACAGACGCTAGCGATTACCGGTCGGTGATACAGGTCGGTATCACGCCTCGGGCAGTCCTAATACACAAACGCACGCGTGGAGATATCTTATGGCTAGCAAGCCGGATCAATTGAACGAACTGCAGAAGAAGAACCTCGAGGCCGCGATGCGCCTTGCCCAGCTCTCCATCGAGAACTCGCAGCGCATCATGGAAATCCAGGTTACGACCGCCAAGAGCCTGTTCGAGGAAGGCGTCGAGAACGCCAAGGCCATGTCGACCTCCAAGGACCCGAAGGGCATGATGGATCTGCGCGCCCAGTATGCCCAGCACACTACCGAGAAGATGCTCGCCTGCGCGCGCGAGATCGCCGAGATCACCACTCGGACCCAGGCCGAATTCGGCAAGCTGGTGGGCGAGCAACTCACCTCCGGCAGCCAGGACATGTTCGCAGCGATGCAGCAGATGTTCAAGGGCATGCCGGTTGGCGACCAGAACGCGCTCGGCGCCATGCAGACGGCGATGGATACCACCCGCGCCGCGTTCGAACAGATGACTCGCGCCTCGACCGAAGCCTTCCAGGCCTTCGGCCAGCCGGGAACCAAGGGCCGCAAGTAAGGCCTCGCGCGCGGGCGGACGCGAGCCGCCCGACGTGAAAACGGCGCCGCAAGGCGCCGTTCGTCGTTTACGCCGCAGCCGGATTCAGCGTCGCTGTTCGATCTCGTCCCAGTCGTCTCCGGCTTCGCTCCAGCGCGCCGCCGCCGAATCGTCGCTGTCGCGCGCATCGACCCAGCGCGAGCCTTGCGCCGTGTCCTCGCGCTTCCAGAACGGTGCCCGCGTCTTCAGGTAATCCATGATGAACTCGCAGGCCGCGAAGGCCTCGCCGCGATGAGCGCCGGCGACGCCGACGAAGACGATGCGGTCGGCCGGCTCCAGCCGGCCGACCCGGTGAATCACCCGCACGGCGAGCAGGGACCAGCGCGTGCCGGCCTCGGCCACGATCTCCTCGAGCGCACGCTCGGTCATGCCCGGATAATGCTCGAGCGTCATCGCCGACACGCCACTGCCCTCGTTGGCGTCGCGCACCAGACCGACGAAGCTCGCCATCGCGCCGACATCCCTGCGCCCGGCCGCCAATCCGGCCATCTCCGCACCGAGGTCGAAATCCGCCTCCTGGACGCTGACGCTGAACGACACTGTGCTCATCTCTCAGCCCCCTGTGACCGGCGGGAAGAAGGCGACCTCGTCGCCTTCCTGCACCACCTCGTCCGCCGTCGCCATGCGCTGGTTTACCGCCGCACGCACGTTGCGCCCGCCGGCGAGCACGTCCCAGCCCGCACCTCGGGCAGCAAGGTGGGCACGCAGGGCGCCGACGCTGGCAACCCCCTCGGGCAGCGCAAGTTCTTCCGAGGCCTGTCCGACCGCTTCTCGCAGGCTGGCAAAGTAAAGAATCTTCACGTTCATGTTGCAGACCACTCTCTCAATGCAGCAGGTCGCCGTAGGGCAGGAAACGCACCATCTCACCATGCGCGATCGTGGTCCCCGCCGGGATGTCGGCCAGGCCGTTGGCCCAGGTGGTGGAGTTGAGCGCCGCCGAACCCTGGTTCGCGAACAGCTCGACGCCGCCTTGCGCGTTCATGCGCGCCCGCAGGAATTCGCGGCGCTTGTCCGGTCGGGTCCAGTCGAAGTCCGCTCGCAGCATCAGTGACTGCGGCGCCACCTCGGCGACGCCCTGCGTGGCGAGCACGAAGGGACGTACCATCATGAGGAAAGTGACGAAACTCGACACCGGGTTGCCCGGCAGGCCGATGAAGGCTGCACCATGGACCCGGCCATAGGCCAGCGGCTTGCCCGGCTTCATCGCGATCTTCCACATGTCCAGGCTGCCTTCGGCCTCGACCGCCGGCTTGACGTGATCCTCCTCGCCGACCGACACCCCGCCGCTGGTCAGGATCAGGTCGTGGCCCTGCGCGGCCTGGCGCAAGACCTCGCGCGTTGCCGCCAGATTGTCGGGAACGATGCCGAAATCCGCCACCTCGCAGCCGAGCGCGGCAAGCAGGGCGCGCAGCATGAAGCGATTGGAATTGTAGATGCCACCCGGCGGCAGCGGCTCGCCGGGCATCACCAACTCACTGCCGGTGGAGAAGACAGCGACCCTGACGCGGCGATGGACCGGCAGCCGCGCCAGCCCGATCGAGGCGGCCAGCGCCAGCTCCTGCGGGCGCAGCCGGATGCCGCTGGCGAGCACCTGCTGGCCCGCGGCGATGTCCTCGCCCGCCAGTCTCACCGCCTCGCCGATGCGCGGGCTGTGGTTGATGATCACACTGTCGCCGACATGCTCGCACAACTCCTGCATCACCACCGCGTCGGCGCCCGCCGGCAGCGGCGCGCCGGTGAAGATGCGCGCCGCGGTGCCCGCGGCCAGCGCATGCCCGACACTGCCGGCAGGAATTCGCTGGCTCACCGGCAGGCGCGTGCCCGGTGCCGGCACGTCGGCGATGCGCACCGCGTAGCCGTCCATGCCGGAGTTGTCCATCGGCGGCTGGTTGATGGTGGAGCGCTGCGCCACCGCGAGCACGCGGCCGGCGGCGACCATGGTGTCGACGTCCTCGATCTCTCGCACCGGATGGGCGAAACCGAGCAGCTTTTCATAGGCGTCGTCGAAGGAGAGCATGTTGCCGTTCATTGCGCGTCCAGGTATTCCAGCATGAAGGCGGCCACCCCTGCCGGATCGTTCAACGGAAGCCGCGGCAGCGGGCAGTCGATGTCGGCATCGGTCGCCACCGCCACCACGTGCGGGTTTTGCGGCCACAGCGGCGGCTTGCCATGGCTCGGGCGATGGATCTCGATCTTGGGCACGGCAGCGGCCTTGTAACCTTCGATCAGCACCAGGTCGCAAGGTGCCAGCAACCGCAGCTGTTCGTCGAGCGTGGGCTCGGCGTCTCCGCGCAGCTCGTGCATCAGCACCCAGCGATTGGCCGACAGCATCAGCACCTGGGTGGCACCGGCCTCGCGGTGCCGGTATGAATCCTTGCCCGGCTTGTCGAGATCGAAACCGTGATGGGCATGCTTGATCACGGAAACACGCAGGCCACGCGCGGTGAACTCGGGGATGAGCTTCTCGACCAGGGTAGTCTTGCCCGAGCCGGACCAGCCGGCCATGCCAAATACTCTCATCGAATCCCTGCGCCAACCTGTCGCTTGTGCGAAACGCCGAGGATACAACAGACCGGGCGTCGCCGTGGTCCCCGGGGCGTGCGCCAGGCGCTCAGCCGCCCGCCCTTGGTGGCGGCAGGGATTCGAGGAAGGCCACCGCCTCCTCCTCCAGCCGCGTGCGCCGCATCGGCGGCAGGCTGCGCCAGACCACCTTGCCATAGGACTTGCCGATCATGCGCGGATCGCAGATGCACAGCAGACCGCGGTCGCGCTCGCTGCGTATCAGGCGCCCGGCACCTTGCTTCATGTTGATCACCGCGCGCGGCAACTGATGGTGGATGAAAGGGCTCAGGCCCTGCTTCTGCATGTGCTCGACGCGGGCGGCGAGCACCGGGTCGTCGGGCGAAGCGAAGGGCAGCTTGTCGATGACGACCAGCGACAACGCGTCGCCCGGCACATCCACCCCTTCCCAGAAGCTCTGGCTGGCCACCAGCACCGCGTTGCCGAGACGGCGGAAGCGTTCCAGCAGTTCGGTACGCGAGCCCTCGCCCTGCAGCAGCAGCGGCAGTTCGTCGCCAGTGCGCTGCAGACCGTCGGCGATGAGTTCGTGAATGCGCCGCATCGCGCGCAGCGAGGTGCACAACACGAAGGCGCGACCGCGTGCCGCCCGGATCAGCGGCAGCGCGACGCCCGCGACCATGGCCGGGTAATCCGGCGAATTCGGATCGGGCAGCCCTTGCGGTGCATACAGCAGGGCCTGTTCGGCATAGTCGAAGGGGCTGCCCCAGACCGACGTCATTGGCGGCGGATCCATCCAGGCCAATCCGAGCTCGCGGCAATAGTGGCCGAAGTCGTTGCCGACCGCGAGCGTCGCCGAGGTGAATATCCACGCCCGCGGATGACCCTCGAGCTGGCGACGGAAGACGTCCGAGACGTGCAGCGGCGTGGCGTTGAGTGCGAGCGACTGGGCAAAGACCTCCACCCAGCGGATCAGCGCCTTCTCCTGCGGATTGCGCCACCGGGCAAGGCGCTCGCCCATCTCCTGGGTGCGCCGCAGGCAGTTGGCCAGCCCCTCGGAGCGCTCGGCCTGGGTGTCGAGGACGGCATGGAAGGCGTCGAGCGCCCCATGCAGGCCATCGACCCCGGCAACGAAGCCCTCGCGCTCGGCCGCTTGCGCGGCGGACAGGCGCGCGCTCTCGGCGCCGAACACGAGACGAAGATCGCGCGCAGCCTTCTCCAGCTTGCGTGTCTGGTCGATCAGGGAAATGCAGTCGCGCGCGCCGGCGACCGTTTCCGAGCGGGTGTCGCGCGCCAGGTCGAGCACCTGGGCAGTCGATACGTTCTCGCCGAAGAACAGGCTGGCGGTCTCCGGCAGCTGGTGGGCTTCGTCGAAGATCACCGCGTTGCACGCGGGCAGCAATTCGCCCATGCCTTCGTCGCGCAGCATCACGTCGGCGAAGAACAGGTGATGATTGACCACCACGACGTCGGCCTCCATCGCCGTGCGCCGCGCCTGCATGACGAAGCACTCCTTGACCTTGGGGCAGTCCTGGCCGAGGCAGTTGTCGCGCGTCGACGTCGCCGCGATCCAGGCGGGCGAGTCCTCGCGCACATCGGTACATTCGGCCTTGTCGCCGCTTTGCGTGAGCTTGGCGAAGCGCGTGATCGCGCGCAGGTCGGCGGCATCCTGGGCGGTCTGGAAGCGTCCGTCGCGTGCATTGCGCTCGAGGTGGTAGGGGCAGACGTAGTTGGCCCGGCCCTTCAGCAGCGCGATCGTCACCGGTACGTTCAGTGCTGCGCGCACGGTCGGCAGGTCCCGATTGAAGAGCTGGTCCTGCAGCGTCTTCGTCCCGGTGGAAATGATCACCTTGCCCCCCGCCATCAACGCGGGCACGAGATAGGCAAAGGTCTTGCCGGTGCCCGTGCCGGCCTCGGCGACGAGCACGCGGTTGGCGCGGATGGCCTCGGCAATGCGTTGCGCCATCTCCACCTGTTGCGGGCGGGCGTGGAAACCCGGGATCGCGGCGGCAAGCGGGCCGTCGGGAGCAAGGATGGTGGAGGGGTCGGACATCGGCAGGCCGTGACAGCGCTGGACTAAAGCCGGCATTCTACGCGCAGAGCGCCTCGCCGGCACGGGCAGGGAATAGTCGTTTGTCATCTGCAGAACTATCCCCCTGCCGTGTTTCGCCCGGCTGCAATGAAAGCCGTGAAGAATCGTGGCCCGGATCGGACCGGTACCGCCGGCGCACCGCCCCGACCCCACCCCCTTCGCCCGAGAACCGCACGAGACCCGCCAGTGAGTGAGGTCGACTACGACGCCCTGCCGACCAATCTGTCCCCGAACGAGAGCTTCCAGCGGGTCCTCGAGCGCACGCTGAGCCGCCGCGGCTTCCTGCGGACCGGTGTCGGCCCCGGCGACGCGGCCTTCCTGGCCGGCCAAGAGCTGCTGCGCACCCAGGCCGATCCGGGCGGCACCAGCGTGCTCGGCACGCTCAACAATTGCGCCAACGGCTTCACCCCCTGGGGCATCGGCCTTAGCTGCGAGGAGAACCTCAACGGCTGCTTCGGCACGGCCGCGGGCGGCGACGTCCGCGACGAGGCGATGTAGCGCCATGGCAGCCCGGCCAAGGGGAGCAGCTATCGCAGGGAGGCGTTCGACGCGCGCTTCGACTACGCCAGGGAACGCAACGAACCCAGCCGCATGGGCTGGATCGTCGAGATCGCCCCCTTCGACCCGACATCGATGCCGGCCAGGCGCACCGCGCTCGGCCGCTTCAAGGACGAGAACGCCGCCTGCGCGCAGGGCGCCGACGGTCGGGTGGTGGTGTATATGGGCAACGACCAGGCCAACGACTACATCTACAAGTTCGTCTCCGGCGGTCGTTTCGACCCTGGCCGGTCCGCCGCCAACCGCGAGTTGCTCGACCACGGCAAGCTCTGCGTAGCCCGCTTTTCCGACACTGCCGCCGCCGGCACATTCATGGGAACGGGCGAGTGGATCCTGCTCGACGAGCCCGCCAACCCGCTCGCATTCAGCCGGTGGCCGGAAGCCTCGGGTGGTCGTCCGCGCTCGGCCACCGTCGTCGTCACCAAGGACGACGGCGGCGTGATCGGGACCTGAGCAGGCCCACGCGGGCTGCGGCTACTCGGGGCGGTGGGCCTCGGCCAGGTAGTCGCGGCTGCGCATCTCGATCAGGCGGCTGACGGTGCGGACGAATTCGTGCGCATTGTGGCCCGCCGTATAGAGATCGTGCGCCTCCACCGCAGCGCTCATGATCAGCTTCACGCGATGATCGTAGAGCACGTCGATGAGCCAGGTGAAACGGCGCGCCTCCGAGGCATTGGTGGCAAGGAGCTGCGGCACGTTCGACAGCAGCACCGTGTGGTGCTCGCGCGCGATCTCGAGGTAATCGGTCTGCGCGCGCGGACCGCCGCACAGGCTGGCGAAGTCGAACCAGATCACGCCGGGCGCCTTGCGCACGACCTTGAGCCGGCGTCCGAGTACCTCCAGGTCGTCGCTGTCACCCTCGCTGGCGGCGAGCCGAACGAAGTCGTCGTTCATCTTTCTTATGACCGCCTCGTCGTGCGGCACGAGGTAGATCTCCATCTGCTGCAGCGTGCGCAGGCGGTAGTCGGTGCCATGGTCGATCTCGACCACGTCGCAGCGACGCTTGAGCATCTCGATCGTCGGCACGAAGTTGATGCGCATGAGGCCGTTGGGATACAGCCCATCCGGCGGATAGTTCGACGTCATCACGAAGATCACGCCGCGTGCGAACAAGGCGTCGAGCAGGCGTCCGAGAATCATCGCGTCGGCGATATCCGAGACATGAAACTCGTCGAAGCACAGCAGGCGTGTATGACGGGCGATGCGGTCGGCCACCTTCTGCAGCGGATCGGCTTCGTTGTTGTGGTCCCTGAGGTCGTTGTGCACTTCCTGCATGAAGGCGTGGAAGTGGGTGCGACGCTTGCGCTTGTACGGCACCGCGTCGTAGAAGCAGTCCATCAGAAAACTCTTGCCGCGTCCGACGCCACCCCAGAAATACACGCTGCGAGGCATCGCCGGCCGGCTGAACATCTTGCGCAAGGCGCTGCTGCGCGCGGCCTTGAAGCCGACGAGCTCGCGATACAGTTCCTGCAACCGCTGCGCTGCGGCGCGCTGCGACGGGTCGGACTTGAAGCCGCGCGTCCTGAGCTGGGACTCGTACGCATCGAGCATGCCGTGCTCGGGAACGTTGAGGGTGCGATGGGGCATGGGCAAGAGCCGTCGGGAAGCGGGTTGACGAAAAAGGGGTGAGTGGCGAGGGGTCCCCCCCTCACGCCTCACCCCCGGGCGATCAGCGAACGATCAGAAGTGCAGGGGGCGCTTGTCGCAGGCGAGCGCGGCCTCGTGGACCACTTCCGACATCGTCGGGTGAGCGTGGCAGATGCGCGCGAGGTCTTCCGAACTGCCGGCAAACTCCATCGCCACCACCGCTTCGGAAATCAGCTCCGAGCCATTGGCGCCGATGATGTGAACGCCGAGTATACGATCGGTCTTGGCATCGGCGAGCATCTTGACGAAGCCTTCCGGCGCAGCCATGCCCATCGCGCGACCATTGAAGGCGAAGGGAATCTTGCCGACCTTGTAGGCGACGCCGTCGGCCTTGAGCTGCTGTTCGGTTCTGCCCACCCAGGCGATCTCCGGGCTGGTGTAGATCACCCAGGGCACGGTGTTGAGGTCGCAATGGCCGGCTTGGCCAGCCATCAGCTCGGCCACCATCACCGCTTCTTCCATGGCCTTGTGCGCCAGCATCGGGCCGCGCACCACATCGCCGACCGCCCACACGCCGGGCAGGTTCGTGCGGCAGTGTCCATCGACCTCGATCATTCCGCGCTCGGTGATCTTCAGGTCCACCGCTTCGGCGTTCAGGCCGTCGGTGTTGGGCACGCGACCCACCGAAACGACGAGCCTATCGGCCTCGAGCTTCTGGGCGTTGCCGTCCTTGTCGGTATAGGCGATGGTGACGCCGCGTTTGGCGACCTTGACCTCGCCGATCTGGACGCCGAGGTGAATCTTCAGCCCCTGTTTGGTGAAGATCTTAAGCGCTTCCTTGGCCACGTCCTGGTCGGCCGCGGCGAGGAAGTCCGGCATGGCTTCGAGCACGGTCACTTCCGCACCCACGCGGCGCCACACCGAGCCCATTTCCAGGCCGATGACGCCGGCGCCGATCACGGCGAGTTTCTTCGGCACCGAGTCGATGTCGAGTGCGCCGACATTGTCGCAGACGATCTTGTTGTCGACCGGAATACCCGGCAGGTGGCGCGGCGCCGAGCCGGTGGCGATGATCACCTGCTTGGCGATCACCAACTCCTCACCGACCTTGACCTGCCAGCCCGCATCGGTCTTGCCGATGAAGGCGCCGTGACCATTTAGCAGGGTGACCTTGTTCTTCTTGAACAGGCCCTTGATGCCGCCGGTGAGCTGGTCGACGATGCCGTTCTTGCGTCCGATCATCTTGGCCACATCGATCTTCGGCGTGCCGACGCCAATGCCTTGGTCGGCGAAGCTGTGCCCGGCTTCTTCGAACAGGTGCGCGGTGTGCAGCAAGGCCTTCGACGGGATGCAGCCGACGTTCAGGCAGGTGCCGCCCAGGCGCGGCTCGCCCTTGGGGTCGGCGTACGGGTTGGATTCGCAGCACGCAGTCTTGAAGCCGAGTTGTGCCGCACGGATCGCCCCGACATAGCCGCCGGGGCCGCCACCGATGACGAGGACGTCGAATTCTTTGGACATTCATTTCTCCCTACAGGAAAACGGGGCGCACCGGTGAAGAAGGGGGACCCCCTTCCGTCGGTTGCGCCCCGGCATGGTGTTATCAGACGTCGAGGATCAGGCGGGCCGGATCTTCCAGCGCTTCCTTCATCGTCACCAGGCCCAGCACCGCTTCGCGTCCGTCGATGATGCGGTGGTCATAGGACATCGCCAGGTAGTTGATCGGGCGGATCACGATCTGGCCGTTTTCGACCACCGGACGGTCCTTGGTCGCATGGATGCCGAGGATGGCCGATTGCGGCGGGTTGATGATCGGAGTCGACAGCATCGAACCGAACACACCACCGTTGGAGATCGAGAAGGTACCGCCGGTCAGTTCGTCGAGGGTCAGCTTGCCGTCCTTCGCCTTCTGGCCGAACTCGGCAATCTTCTTCTCGATGTCGGCGATCGACATCTGGTCGGCGTCACGCAGGATCGGCACGACCAGGCCACGCGGCGAGCCGACCGCAATGCCGATATCGACGAAGCCGTGGTACACGATGTCGTTGCCATCGACCGAGGCGTTCAGGATAGGGTACTTCTTCAGCGCGGCAACCGCGGCCTTGACGAAGAAGCCCATGAAGCCCAGACGCACGCCGTGCGTCTTCTCGAACTTGTCACCGTACTGCTTGCGCATGGCCATCACCGGCGCCATGTTCACCTCGTTGAAGGTGGTGAGGATCGCGTTCTCGTTCTTCGACTGCAGCAGGCGCTCGGCGATGCGCGCACGCAGGCGGGTCATCGGCACGCGCTCTTCGGCGCGCTCCCCGGCAATCGCGACCGCCGGGGCGGCGGCAGTGGCAGCCTTGGGCTGGGCTGCGACCGCATCTTCCTTGGTGACGCGACCACCACGGCCCGAACCGGCCACCTCGGCGGCGGCGATGCCCTTCTCTTCGAGGATCTTGCGCGCGGCGGGGCTCGCAGCGCCAGCGGCCGATGCGGCTGGGGCGGCCTGGGCGGCGGGAGGCGCAGCCACGGCCGGCACCGGCTCGGCCGGTGCGGCGGCACCGGTGGCGGCCTTGGCTTCGGTATCGATCTGCGCAATCAGGTCGCCCGAGGCGACATTCTCGCCGTCGGCCTTGACGATCTTCACCAGCACGCCATCGGCCGGCGCCGGCGTCTCGAGCACGACCTTGTCGGTTTCGATGTCGATCAGATTCTCGTCGCGCGAGACGGCGTCGCCTTCCTTCTTGTGCCAGGAAACCAGCGTCGCCTCGGACACCGACTCGGACAGTTGCGGTACTTTCACTTCGATCAGCATGAGTTTCTCTCCCGGTAGGATTTATTGATTAGCTGGGGGAATGCGGTGTCGTGTCCTTGATGGCGCCGAAGCTGTTCTCCAGGATCGCCTTCTGTTGCGCATTGTGCGTGGAGTAGTAGCCCACGGCGGGCGAAGCGGCGGCCGGACGGGCGACGAGCAGCAGGCGGCGCTTCGCCAGCACATTGACCAGGTACTGGCGCGAGGCGAGCCAGTACCACGCGCCCTGGTTGCGCGGTTCTTCCTGTGACCAGACCACTTCCTTGGCATTCGGGAACTGGTTGATCGCCTCGGCAAAGGCCTTCGACGGGAACGGATAGAGCTGCTCGATTCGAACCAGCGCAGTGTCCTTGATGTTGTTTTCGCGACGGTAGGCCAGCAGTTCGTAGTAGATCTTGCCCTGGCAGAGCACAATGCGCTTGACCTTCTTGGCGTCGAGTTGCTCGACCTCCGGAATCACGGTCTGGAAGCGACCGTTGGCCAGGTCGTCGATCGAGGAAATCGCTTCCTTGTGACGCAGCAGCGATTTCGGCGTGATGATGACGAGCGGCTTGCGCACCTTGCGGATCATCTGCCGACGCAGCAGATGGAAGATCTGTGCCGGCGTGGTCGGAACGCAGATCTGCCAGTTCTTCTCCGCGGCCATGTTCATGTAGCGCTCCAGGCGCGCGGACGAGTGCTCCGGGCCCTGACCTTCATAACCGTGCGGCAGCATCATGGTCAGCCCGCACAAACGACCCCACTTCGCTTCGCCCGAGCTGATGAACTGGTCGAGCACGACCTGGGCGCCGTTCACGAAGTCACCGAACTGGGCCTCCCAGACGACGAGTTCGTTCGGCTCGGCGGTGGAATAACCATATTCGAACGCGAGCACCGCCTCTTCGGACAGCACCGAATCGAAGCAATGGAAATGCGCCTGCCCCTCCTGGATGTGCTCGATCGGCTTGTAGGTACCCTCGTCCCACTGCTCGCGCTTCTGGTCGTGCAGCACCGCGTGACGGTGGAAGAAGGTGCTGCGGCCGACGTCCTCGCCCGAGAGCCGCACCGGATACCCCTGCGCGACCAGGCTGGCATAGGCGAGGTTCTCGCCCATGCCCCAGTCGAGCGGCAGTTCGCCGCGGCCCATCGCGGCACGATCGTCGATGATCTTCTTGACCCGCGAGTGCAGCGAGAAACCCTCCGGCAGCGTGGTCAGGCGCTCGGACAGCCGCTTGACTTCCTGCACCGGAATGGCGGTGTCGGCGTCATCGGTGTATGGCTGGTTCAGGTAGGGTGCCCAGTCGACCGCGAACTTGCGGTTGTGGCCCGACAGCACCGGGTTGTAGAGCAGCTCGCCCTTGTCGAGGTGCTCCCGGAACTGGGCGATCATCTGCTCGGGTTCGTCCACCGTGCAGGTACCCTCGGCCACCAGACGATCCGCATACAGCTTGCGCGTGCCCGGATGCTTCTGGATCTTGCGGTACATCAGGGGCTGCGTCACCATCGGCTCGTCCTGCTCGTTGTGGCCGAGCTTGCGGAAGCAGACGATGTCGATCACGACGTCCTTCTTGAATTCCTGACGGAACTCCACCGCCAGCGCCGTGACGAAGGCAACGGCCTCGGGGTCGTCACCGTTCACGTGGAAGATCGGCGCCTCGACCATCTTGAAGACGTCGGTGCAGTACAGCGACGAGCGATAGTCGCGCGGATCCGAAGTGGTGAAGCCGATCTGGTTGTTGACGACGATGTGAACCGTGCCGCCCGTGCCGTAACCGCGGGTCTGCGAGAAGTTCAGCATCTCCTGGTTAACGCCCTGGCCGGCAACCGCGGCGTCACCGTGGATCAGGACCGGAATGACCTGCCCCTTGCCGGCATCCTTGCGCCGAACCTGGCGCGAATACACCGAGCCCTCGACGACGGGGTTGATGATCTCCAGGTGCGACGGATTGAAGGCCAGCGTCAGGTGCATCGGCCCGCCCGGGGTCATGACGTCGCTGGAGTAGCCGAGGTGGTACTTGACGTCGCCGGCGGTCAGGTCGGCGTTGGCCTTGCCCTCGAACTCCGAGAACAGCATCGAGGGCGACTTGCCCAGCGTATTGACCAGCACGTTCAGGCGGCCACGGTGGGCCATGCCGATCACGGTTTCCTGGCCGCCGAGGCTGCCGGCCACGCGGATCAGCTCGTCCATGGCGACGATGGTCGACTCGCCGCCTTCGAGGGAGAAGCGCTTCTGGCCGACGTACTTGGTGTGCAGGTAACGCTCGAGGGTCTCGGCCGCGGTGGTGCGCTCGAGGATCCGCTTCTTCATCTCGACCGAGAACTTCGGCGTGCCGCGTACGCTCTCGAGCCGGCTCTGGATCCAGCGCTTCTGGCCGATGTCGGCGATGTACATGTACTCGGAGCCGATCGATCCGCAGTAGGTCTGGCGCAGCGCTTCGAGGATCTCGCGCAGGCTCGCGTGCTCGGTCGAGAAGCCGTGGAACGAGCCGACGTTGAAGTTGCGCGACAGGTCGGCCTCGGTGAAGCCGTAATAGGACGGCTCGAGCTCGGCGATGTGCGGGCGCTCGGTGCGCTTGAGCGGGTCGAGGTTCGCCCAGCGGCTGCCGAGGAAGCGATAGGCGTTGATCATCTGCAGCACGGATACCTGCAGCTTGTCCTCGCCGGCGGCCGCGACCACCGTCCGTGCCGCACCGCGCTTGGCGAGTTGCTCGAAGGCGGCGATGACCGGACCGTGGGCGACGTCGCGGGCGACTGCACCGGCCTGGCTCTGCAGGTTGTCGAAATAGCCCCGCCAGGCCTCGGGCACCGAGGCCGGATCCTCGAGGTAATTCTCGTAAAGCTCTTCAATGAACGGCGCGTTCGAGCCGAACAGGTGCGATGTTTGTTCGAGTTGCTTCATCATGATGAAAGCCACCTATGGTGTTCTGTTTTTCTGCTTGCGGGTGTTGCGTTGGTAGGCGAACCAGCCTCGCTGCTGATGGAAAAACGGGATGGCCGCGCACGCGTGACCACCCCGTTACCGCTAGATATGGCGGAGCCTCCCTTCCCTCTCCGTCTTCACTTACCGACGTGCTTCGATGGCCGGGACGTCGCGGCGTGCAGTGCCGCAATACAGCTGCCGCGGGCGGCCGATCTTGTACTCCGGATCGGTGATCATTTCTTCCCACTGGGTGATCCAGCCCACCGTGCGCGCCAGCGCGAAGATGCAGGTGAACATCGAGGTCGGGATGCCCAGTGCCTTCTGCACGATCCCCGAGTAGAAGTCGACGTTGGGGTAGAGCTTCTTCTCGACGAAATACGGGTCCTCGAGCGCGATCTTCTCGAGTTCCTTGGCGAGCTTGAACAGGCGATCGTTCTCCAGGCCCATCTCGCTGAGCACTTCGGAGCAGACCTTGCCCATGAGCTTGGCGCGCGGATCGAAGTTCTTGTAGACGCGGTGACCGAAGCCCATCAGCTTGAAGCTGTCGCTCTTGTCCTTGGCGCGCTT
>JBFGZP010000030.1:0-18696 GCA_041586695.1 Thauera sp. | reverse complement strand
TTCGGCAAGGAAGAGGAAGGCGTGGCAACCGGCATGGTCGGCGCGCCGGCCTGTGGCGACGTGATGAAGCTGCAGATCAAGGTGGGCAAGGACGGCGTGATCGAAGACGCGAAGTTCAAGACCTACGGCTGTGGTTCGGCAATCGCCTCGTCCTCGCTCGTCACCGAGTGGGTCAAGGGCAAGACGGTCGATCAGGCCCTGGACATCAAGAACACCCAGATCGCCGAAGAACTGGCGCTGCCGCCGGTGAAGATCCACTGTTCGATTCTTGCCGAAGATGCCATCAAGGCCGCCGTGGCCGACTACAAGAAGAAGCGCCAGGGCTGAGCCCGGGCCGCATCGCGCAATTGAAATCGATTTTCCAACGGGAGAGTGAATGATGGGTGTCACCCTGTCCGAAAGCGCCGCCAGGCATGTGTCGAACTTCATCACCAAGCGTGGCAAGGGCGTCGGTATCCGCCTGGGCGTCAGAACCTCGGGCTGTTCCGGCATGGCATACAAGCTCGAGTTCGTAGACGAGACCCACGACGAGGACCTCATCTTCGAGAGCCACGGCGTGAAGGTCATCGTCGACCCGAAGAGCCTGGCCTACCTCGAAGGGACGGAACTCGACTTCGTGCGTGAGGGGCTGAACGAAGGTTTCAAGTTCAACAACCCGAACGTCAAGGATGCCTGCGGTTGCGGCGAGAGCTTCAACGTCTGAGGACCTCCAAGCCCGCATGAGCATCGACCTGACGCAGGATTACTTCAGCCTGTTCGGCCTGCCCCGGCGTTTCGCGCTCGAGGAAGCCGCGCTCGAATCCGCTTGGCACGAGCTCCAGTCTCAGGTGCATCCCGACCGCTACGCCCACCTCGCCGACGTCGACAAGCGTCGCTCCATGCAGTGGGCCACGCGTGTGAACGAGGGCTTTCGCACGCTCAAGAAGCCGCTCGAGCGCGCTCAGTACCTGCTCGAGCTCGCCGGCGTCGATAGCGGCCTCGAGACCAACACCGTGATGTCGCCCGAGTTCCTCATGGAACAGATGGAGTGGCGCGAGGCGGTGGCGGAGGCGAGGGGCGCCGGCGAGATCGACGAACTCGAGGGCTTGCACCAGCGCCTGCTCCATCACTCGCGTGAAGTGATGGCCGGGCTCGCCCATGCCCTGGACGAGGCGCATGACTACACTGTCGCGGCCGACACCGTGCGTCGGCTGATGTTCATCGAGAAACTCCAACACGAGATCGACGATGCGCTGCTGGCGCTCGAAGACTAGAACGCACGGAAATCATTGATGGCCCTGCTGCAGATCGCCGAACCCGGAATGTCCGCCGAGCCGCACAAGCACAGGCTCGCGGTGGGCATCGACCTGGGTACCACCAATTCGCTGGTCGCAACCGTGCGCAACGGCATCGCAGTATGCCTCGCCGACGAAACCGGCCGCAGCATGCTGCCTTCCATCGTGCGCTATCGCGCCGGCGGCGGCATCGATGTCGGCCAGGCCGCTGTGCCGGCGCAGGCGACCGACCCGAAGAACACCATTGTCTCGGTCAAGCGCTTCATGGGACGGGGTCTTCGCGACGTCGCTCACGTCGAGACCATGCCCTACGACTTCGAGGACAGCACGGGCATGTTGCGCCTGCGGACCGCGCAGGGCGTCAAGAGCCCCGTCGAGGTGTCGGCGGAAATCCTGAAGATCCTGCGTCAGCGTGCGGAGGCGAGCCTCGGCGGCACGCTCGCGGGCGCGGTGATCACCGTGCCGGCCTATTTCGACGATGCGCAGCGCCAGGCCACCAAGGACGCTGCGCTGCTGGCCGGGCTGGACGTGCTGCGCCTGCTGAACGAGCCGACCGCGGCAGCCGTGGCCTACGGTCTCGACAATGCCGCCGAGGGCGTCTACGCGGTGTACGACCTGGGCGGTGGCACCTTCGACCTGTCGATTCTGAAGCTCTCACGCGGCGTGTTCGAGGTGCTGTCGACCAATGGCGACGCCGCGCTCGGGGGCGACGATTTCGACCAGCGTCTGTTTTGCTGGATCCTCGACCAGGCCAAGGTCGCGGCGCCGTCGCTGCAGGACGCGCGGCGCCTGCAGATGAAGGCGCGCGAGGCCAAGGAATTGCTCACCGCGTGCGAGGAGGCGCCGATACACCTCACGCTCACCTCCGGTGAGGAGGTGGATATCGTCGTGACCCGCGACCAGTTCGCCGAGATGACGATGACGCTCGTGCGCAAGACGCTCGGCCCGGTGCGCAAGGCGCTGCGCGATGCCGGCCTCGCGCCGGAGGAAGTGAAGGGCGTGGTGATGGTGGGCGGCGCGACGCGCATGCCACACATCCAGCGCGCCGTGGCCGAGTACTTCGGTCAGGAACCGCTGACCAATCTCGACCCCGACAAGGTCGTCGCGCTCGGCGCGGCGATGCAGGCCAACGCGCTCGCCGGCAACCGTCGGGACGACGACGATTGGCTGCTGCTCGACGTCATTCCGCTGTCGCTCGGGCTGGAGACCATGGGCGGTTTGGTCGAGAAGGTGGTACCGCGCAATTCGACCCTGCCGATCGCACGCGCGCAGGAATTCACCACCTTCAAGGACGGCCAGACGGCGATGGCCTTCCATGTCGTGCAGGGCGAGCGCGAACTGATTACCGACTGCCGCTCCCTCGCGCGCTTCGAATTGCGCGGCATCCCGCCGATGGTGGCGGGGGCGGCGCGCATCCGCGTCAGCTTCCAGGTCGATGCCGACGGCCTGCTGTCGGTCTCGGCGCGGGAGATGTCGTCGGGGGTCGAGGCCAGCGTGCTGGTGAAACCCTCCTACGGCCTGTCGGACGACGAGATCGCGGAGATGCTCAGGGCCGGCGTGGAGCATGCCGGCGACGACATGATGGCGCGCGCCCTGCGCGAGCAGCAGGTCGAGGCCGATAGGGTGATCGAGGCGACGGAGCACGCACTGGAACGTGACGGTGGGCTGCTGTCGGACGAGGAGCGTACGCTCGTCGAGCGCGAGATCGACAGCCTGCGCGACCTGCGCGCGGGTTCGGATCATCGTGCGATCAAGACCGGCATCGAGGCACTTGCCCGGGCCACGGACGAATTTGCCGCGAGGCGCATGGACAACAGCATCCGTGGCGCGCTGACCGGCCACAAGGTAGACGAACTCGAACTATGACCCAGATCATTGTCCTTCCCCATGTCGAACTGTGCCCGGATGGTACGGTGATCGAAGCCGCACCCGGCGAGTCGATCTGCGACATCCTGCTCGCGAGCGGCATCGAGATCGAGCATGCGTGCGAGCAGTCCTGTGCATGCACAACCTGTCACGTCATCGTGCGCGAGGGTTTCGAATCGCTCGAGGCGGCCGAGGAAGAGGAAGAAGACCTCCTCGACAAGGCCTGGGGGCTGGAGCCGCAGTCGCGACTGTCGTGTCAGGCCCTGGTGCGGGAAACTCCGCTGGTGGTGGAGATCCCGCGCTACACGATCAACATGGCCAGGGAGGCCAAGCACTGATGAAGTGGAACGAGGTGCAGGAAATCGCCATCCAGCTGGCGGACACGCATCCGGACGTCGATCCGACGACGGTCAATTTCGTCGACCTGATGAACTGGGTGCTTGCCCTGCCCGAGTTCGACGATGATCCGAAGCACTGCGGCGAACGCATCCTCGAGGGCATCCAGCAGGCCTGGATCGACGAGGTCGCCTGATCGCTGGCTGGCCGCCCGAGCCCGGCGCAGCTGTCGTGGCGGGGGTGCCTAGTAGGGGCCGCCCGCGGTGGAGTCGACGGTTTCGTTGAGACTCAGCCAGTACAGCGCAAGCAGGCCGACCGCCTGCTGGAAACGCTCGAAATCGACCGGCTTTCGGATGTAGCTGTTGGCGCCTAGATTGTAGGCCTGCTGGATGTCGAGGGATTCCCGCGAGGTGGTCAGGATCACCACTGGTAGCAGCGTGGTGCGCTCATCGGCACGAATCCGGCGCAGCACTTCGAGGCCGTCGATGCGCGGCAGCTTCAGATCGAGCAGGACCACCGCGGGCATTTCCGCGAGGTCGCGCCCTGCGTAATGGCCAGTCCCGAACAGGTAGTCGATCGCTTCCACCCCGTCATGCGCCACCACGACCGGGTTCGCGATCCTGTTCTTGCCGAACGCGCGCAGGGTGAGCGCCTCGTCGTCGGGATTGTCTTCGACCAGCAGGATGGGGCGGTCGTTTGCCATCTGTGTTCTCGCTGACGGGTCGCGCAGGACGCCGTATTCGGATCGTGCCGCCGGAGGCAGGCGCTGCGCGCGCCTGCCGCTCGATCTACGCTACCACTTTCGGAAGTTCGTTGCGTCGCAGCAGGAACACCATGTCGTCGCCTCCCCGCGTCGACAGCCAGGTGAAGGGCAGATCGGGAAAGGCGGCTTCGACAAGGTGGCGATTGTGCCCGACTTCGACCGCCAACATGCCATCGGGATTAAGATGGCGTGCGGCCTGTGCGAGCAGGCGGCGCACCAGATCGAGGCCGTCGTCGCCGGCGGCGAGCGCCATGTGTGGCTCGTGCAGGTACTCCGGCGGCAGCGCATCCATCGCCTCGGTCGTGACATACGGCGGGTTGCTGATGATCAGGTCGAAACGTCGCTCGGCCAGCGCCGAAAACGCGTCGCTGCGGACCAGTTCCACGCGCTCTTCCAGGTCGTAATCGGCGACATTCCGCTGTGCCACGTCGAGGGCGTCTTCGGAAAGATCGGCGCCCGTGATCGCCGCGTTGGGGAAGGCGTGCGCCATCAGGATGGCGAGGCAGCCCGAGCCGGTGCACATGTCGAGCGCGCTGGTAATCGCATCGGGATCTTCGATCCAGGGCGAAAAGCCGTCCTCGAGCAACTCGGCGAAGAAGGAGCGGGGCACGATTACGCGCTCATCGACAGTGAAGCGGAAGTCACCAAGCCAGGCCTCACCCAGGATATACGCCGTGGGCACACGCTCAACGGCACGGCGCTCGATCGCCGCGGACAGCGCGACCCGCTCGTCGCTGGGGATGCAGGCATCGAGGAAGGGCTCGAGGCGGTCGAGCGGTAACGCCAGTGAGGACAGCAGCAGCCATACGGCCTCGTCGAAGCTGTCGGTGACGCCATGGCCGCAAAAGATGCCCGCGCGGTTGAAACGGGTGACGGCGTGGCGCAGCCAGTCACGCACGGTGACGAGCTCGGCAAGCGGGCCGTGCTCGTGTTCGTGCTCGTGTTCGAACTCGCTGTCCTGCTCGGGGTGTTCGTGCTCGGCATGCTCGTGCTGCGGGTCGTCGTGTTCGCGGTGGTCGTGTTGACTCATCGGAGTTCCAGTCTTTGGGGGCTAGCGCGGGGTCACGCGGCGAGCAGGGCTTTCAGGGTTCGTTCGTAGACGACGGAAAGAGGTTCGATCGCGTCCGCGGCGACGCACTCGTCGACCTTGTGGATCGAGGCGTTTACCGGCCCGAACTCGACCACTTCGGTGCAGATGTCGGCAATGAACCGACCGTCGGACGTGCCGCCGGTAGTCGACAGTTCGGTGCCGATGCCGAGCGTGTCGCGGATCGCGCCCGACAGCGCCGCTACCAGCTTGCCGCGGCCGGTGATGAATGGCTTGCCCGAGAGATGCCAGTCGATCTGGTAGTCGACGCCATGGCGGTCCAGGACCTCGCAGGTGCGCGCCTTGAGGCTTTCGGCCGTTGTCACCGAGCCGAAGCGGAAGTTGAACAGCAACTCGCACTCGCCCGGGATGACGTTGTTCGCTCCGGTCCCGGCGTGGATGTTGGACACCTGCCAGGTCGTCGGCGGAAAGAACTCGTTGCCTTCGTCCCAGCGGATCGCTGCAAGTTCGGCCAGGGCCGGTGCCAGTGCGTGGATCGGATTACGTGCCAGGTGCGGATAGGCGACGTGGCCTTGCTGGCCCTTCACCTTCATCGTGCCGGACAGCGAACCGCGTCGCCCATTCTTGATCATGTCGCCAAGCAGCTTCACCGAGGTCGGCTCGCCGACCACGCAGTAGTCGAGGCGTTCGCCGCGCGAGGAAAGAGCCTCGACCACCTTCACCGTGCCATGGGTCGCCACGCCTTCTTCGTCCGAGGTCAGCAGCAGGGCGATGCTGCCCTGATGTCGGGGGTGTTCGGCGACGAAGCGCTCGATGGCGGTCACGAATGCGGCAAGCGACGATTTCATGTCGGCCGCACCACGGCCGTAGAGCAGGCCGTTGCGCAGGGTCGGTGTGAAGGGCGGGCTCCGCCATGCCTCGAGCGGCCCGGTCGGCACGACGTCGGTGTGGCCGGCAAAGCAGACGACCGGCTGCTCGCTGCCGCGTCGTGCCCACAGGTTGGAAACGCCGCCGATGTCGATGCGCTCACAGGCGAAACCGAGCGGCGCCAGGCGGGCGACGATGAGCTCGAGGCACCCGGAATCGTCCGGCGTGACCGAGGGGCGGGCGATCAGCTCGCAGGCGAGGCTGACCGTTGGAGTTTCTGGAAGGGACATGCGTTGCCTGTTCTGCCGTGGGGGCGATTACTTGTGGTCGAGGTGCAGGGTGAATTCCTCGAACGAGGCGGCGTCGGAGTCCGTCCGCTCGAGGTCCTCGAGCTTGGTGAGCTTGGCTGCCACCGCTTGGTAGTTCTGGACCTCGATCTGCGCGTTGTTGATGAGCCAGTGCAGGTTCGTTGGCGAATCGGCATTTGCAAGCGCTTCCTCGAGGCTGATGATCTTTTCGCGGAAGAGCCTGAACAGGTCGTGCTCGAAGGTCTGCGAGCCGGGTGTAAGACTCTGCTCCATCGCCTCCTTGATGCCGTTCAGCTCGCCGCGTTCGATCAGTTCGGCCATGTGCCTCGTGTTCATCAGGACTTCGACCGCTGGCACCCGCTTGCCGTCGGGTTTGCGCACCAGTCGTTGCGAAACGATGGAGCGCAGGGCCACGGAAAGATCGAGATAGAGCAGCTGTCGATTTTCCAGGGGGAAAAAGTTAACGATGCGGTTCAGGGCGTGATAGGCATTGTTGGCGTGCAAGGTGGCGAGGCACAGGTGCCCGGTCTGAGAGTAGGCGAGCGCAGCCTGCATGGTGTCGCGATCGCGGATCTCGCCGATGAGGATGCAGTCCGGCGCCTGCCGCATCGCATTGCGCAGCGCCTCGGCCCAGCTATGAGTGTCGATCCCGACCTCGCGTTGGTTCACCACCGACTTGCGGTGCTTGAACAAATACTCGATCGGATCCTCGACCGTGAGGATATGGCCCGTCCGGTTGCGGTTGCGGTGATCGACCATCGACGCCAACGTGGTGGACTTGCCAGAACCGGTCGCACCGACGACCAGCACCAGGCCACGCTTTTGCATCACCAGGTCCGCCAGCACCGGCGGCAGGCCGAGTTCTGCAACGGTTGGGATGTCGCTCTGGATGAAGCGTACGACCAGGGCGATCGTGTTGCGTTGCCAGAAGATGTTCACGCGGAAATTGCCGATGTCGCGGCGGCCGAAGGACAGGTTGAGCTCGCGATCGCGTCCGAGGTTGTCGATCTGTTCCGGCGTGAGGGCCTCGTCGATCATGCGCTGGATCATGGGCGGTTCCATGACCTGCTGATTGATCGGCATGGTGTGGCCCTGGATCTTGATGTGGATCGCGGTGCCGGCGGTGATGAAGAGGTCCGAGGCCTTTTTCTCGGCCATCAGCTGGAAGAGATTGTCGAAGATCATGCGGCACGGACTCCTCTTTGATGCGGTTTACGGCGGACCCGCAAAGCTCGCGACACCCCCGCCGCCGTATCCCGAATCAGGCTCCGCGCAGCAGGTCGTTGATGGCGGTCTTGGCCCGCGTCTGGGCATCGACCTTCTTTACGATGACCGCGCAGTACAGGCTGTACTTGCCGTCGGCCGAGGGCAGGCTGCCCGGCACCACGACTGCACCCGAAGGCACGCGGCCGTAAGTCACTTCACCCGTCTCACGATCGTAGATCTTGGTGCTCTGGCCGATGTAGACGCCCATCGACAGCACCGCGTTTTCCTCGATGATCACGCCTTCCACGACTTCGGAACGCGCGCCCACGAAGACGTTGTCCTCGATGATCACCGGGCCGGCCTGCACCGGTTCGAGTACCCCGCCGATGCCGACGCCGCCCGACAGGTGGACGTTTTTGCCGATCTGCGCGCAGGAACCGACCGTGGCCCAGGTGTCGACCATCGTGCCTTCATCGACGTAGGCGCCGATATTCACATAGGAGGGCATCAGCACGACGTTCCGGCCGATGAAACTGCCCTTGCGAGCGACGGCCGGCGGTACGACCCGAAAACCGCCCTCGCGGAACTGCTCCGGCGTGTAGTCACCGAACTTTGTCGGCACCTTGTCGAAGAAGTTGAGCCCGCCGGCCTCCACGATCTCGTTGTCGCGCAGGCGGAAGGAGATCAGCACCGCCTTCTTGATCCACTGGTTGACGGTCCATTGACCGTCCTTCTTCTCGGCGACGCGCAGGCGGCCGGCATCGAGGCCGGCGATCACTTCGGCAACCGCATCGCGTACCTGGGCCGGGGCGGCGGAAGGTGAAAGGCTGGCACGGTTGTCGAAGGCATCGTCGATGATTTTTTGCAGGTCTTGCATTGGGGTTCTCTCAGAGTTTTTTGCACAAGGCGATGATGCGCTCGGCGGCTTCCACGCATTCGGCCGTCTCGGCAACGAGGGCAATGCGCACGAACCCGGCGCCCGGGTTGATGCCGCCGGATTCGCGGGCGAGATAGCTGCCGGGCAGGACGGTCACATTATATTCAGCCTGCAGACGCCGGGCGAAGTCGGTGTCGGGCACAGGCGTTCGCGCCCACAGGTAGAAGCCCGCGTCGGGCAAGGCAGTGTCGAGCCAGGGCGACAGCATGGGGGTGACGTGGGCGAACTTGTCGCGATAGAGGCGACGGTTCTCGGCGACGTGCTCCTCGTCGTTCCAGGCCACGACCGATGCCGCCTGCACCGCAGGGCTCATTGCGCAGCCGTGATAGGTGCGATAGCGCAGGAACTCGCGCAGGATGTCTGCGTCCCCGGCGACGAAGCCGGAGCGCATGCCCGGTACGTTGGAGCGCTTGGACAGGCTCGAGAACATGACGACCTTGCGGAAGTCGCTGCGCCCGAGGCGGTGGGCCGCTTCGAGCGCGCCGATCGGTCTGGCCGCATCGTCGAAGTAGATCTCCGAGTAGCACTCGTCGGCGGCGATGACAAAGTCATGGCGATCCGACAGTGCGAACAATTCGCGCCACTCGCCGAGCGTCAGTACGCGCCCGGTGGGGTTGCCCGGCGAGCAAACGTAGACCAGCTGGATGTCGCGCCAGTCCGCTTCCGCAACGGAGGCGAAGTCGGAGCTGAAGTCGTTCTCGGGCAGATTGTTGAGGAATAGCGGTTCGGCGCCCGCGAGCAGGGTCGCGCCTTCGTAGATCTGATAGAAGGGGTTCGGACACAAGACCTTTGCACCCCGGCGGGTACCGTCGATGACGCACTGGCCGAAGGCAAACAGCGCCTCGCGCGTGCCGCTCACCGGCAGGACCTGCGTGGCCGCGTCGATCTTCGGCAAGGCGTAGCGGCGCTCGATCCAGCCGGCGATCGATTCGCGCAACTCCGCGGATCCCAGCGTGCTGGGATAGCTGGACAGGCCGCCGAGATTCTCCGCCAGTGCCTGACGGATGAAGCCCGGCGTGGGGTGCTGGGGCTCACCGATCGAGAGCCGGATCGGCGCCAGGTCGGCAGGCGGCCTGACGCCGTCGAGCAGGGCGCGCAGCTTCTCGAACGGGTAGGAATGGAGACGGGCGAGGTTCGGATTCACTTTGGAACAAATTCCGGCCGGCACGGGGCCTGCACAGGAGAGTCGGGAAGGGCGAAGATGTTATCATGACGCGGCATTGGGGCGGACCCGCCCGAGCCATCGCCTCGCGTGCGCCCCGGTGCGCAGCATCCAGCATTCAGACCCTTCCGACGTGCGTCTTTCCAAGCTCAAACTCGCCGGTTTCAAGACTTTCGTCGATCCCACCTCGGTGCTGACCCCCGGCAATCTCGTCGGCGTGGTCGGGCCCAATGGTTGCGGCAAGTCGAACATCATCGACGCGGTGCGCTGGGTGCTGGGCGAGACCCGCGCCTCGGCGCTGCGCGGCGAGTCCATGCAGGACGTGATCTTCAACGGTTCGACGACGCGCAAGGCCGTCTCTCGCGCGAGCGTCGAACTGGTGTTCGACAACACCGAGGGCAGGGCCTCCGGGCAGTGGTCCCGCTACGCAGAGATCTCGGTCAAGCGGGTGCTCGACCGCTCGGGCGATTCGAGCTACTACATCAACAACGTCCATGTCCGGCGCAAGGACGTCATCGACCTCTTTCTCGGCACCGGCCTGGGCCCACGCGCCTACGCGATCATCGAGCAGGGCATGATCTCGCGCATCATCGAGGCGCGCCCGGAGGACATCCGCGGCTTCCTCGAAGAAGCCGCGGGGGTCACCAGGTACCGCGAGCGCCGCAAGGAAACCGAAGGGCGGCTGGGCGACGCGCGGGACAATCTCTCCCGCCTCGACGATATCCGCATGGAACTGGGCGAGCGCATCGTCCATCTCGAAGCCCAGGCCGAGGTCGCCGAGCGCTACCGCAGCCTGAGTGTCGCGCATACGACCCGGCAGCAACTGCTTTGGCTGCTCAAGCGCAACGAGGCGCGTGCCGAGCATGCCCGTGTGTCGACCGAGCTCAATGCCAGCACGGCACGCATCGAATCCGATGCCGCGCGGCTGCAGGAACTCGAAGCGACGGTCGAGGCCGCTCGCGAACAGCACTTCGGGGCATCCGAGGCCGTACATGGCGCGCAGAGCGATCTCTTCGCGGTCACGGCCGAGGTCAGCCGGCTCGAGGCCGAGCTGCAGCATCTGGCAGAGACAAGGAAGCGCCTCGAGGCACGGCTCACCCAGCTCGAAACCGAACATCTGCACTGGGAGGGTCGCCGGACGACGCTGGGCGAGGAGCGCGAGCGCTGGCAGGAACTGGCTGCAAACGCCGCGGTGCGGGCCGAGCAGGCCGAGGCGCGGCATGCGGAGATCGCCGATCGTCTGCCCGACATCGAATCCGCCCGCCAGGGTGCCGAGGTGACGGTGAGTGGAGCCCGGCGCGAACTCGCCCAGACCGAGCAGCAGTTGCGCGTGGAAGAGGCCAACCGCGCCAGCGCCACGCGTGCGCTCGATGCCCTGCAGCAACGTCGCGCCCGGCTCGAGGCCGAGAACGGTGCCATCCAGGGGCCGGACACCATGGCGGTGGCCGAGCGCGAGGCCCGGGTGGAGGCGTTGCAGGAAGTGCTCGAGACGCAGCAGCAGGAACTTGCGCGCCTGCAGGGGCGATTGCCCGACGCGCAGGCCGTGCTGAAGTCGGCGCTGGACCACGAACGTGCGGTGCAACGGCGGCTGACCGAGCTGCGCGCGCGACGCGACGCGCTGGTGCAATTGCAGTCGCGCGTGCAGTCGCAGGGCAAGCTCGGCGACTGGCTGCGGCGCCGCGGGTTCGAGTCGCTGACGCCGCTGTGGCGTAGCCTGCGCGTGGCCGCGGGCTGGGAAGCGGCCGTCGAAGCGGTGCTGCGCGAGCGTCTTGCGGCCCTGCTGGCCGGCGATGCCGATGCGGCGGAAGCTTCGGCCCGCAGCGTCCTCGACGAAGCGCCGCCCGAGTCATTGGCGATCGGCTTCCCCGCAGCCCCCGCCAGCAGCGCGGCGGAGCCGGTCGTCGCCCCGGCGGGCGCGACGGCGCTTAGCGAGCACGTCAGCGTGCTCGATCCGGCCTTCGGGCCACTGGTGGCCGACTTCCTGCGCAACTGCTTCGCTGTCGAGCGCCTCGAGGACTGGCTGCCGCGCCGCGGAGAACTCCGGCCTGGAATGCTGCTCGCCGGTCCGCGCGGGCAGGTGTTGTCGCACCATGCGCTGATCCACTTCGTACCCGATTCGCGCACCCATGGCGTGATGGAGCGCCAGCGCGAGATCGATGCCCTCGCCGGTGACCAGCAGGGCCTCGAGGACGCGGCGCGCCTGGCTCATGAAGCGCTGCTGGCGGCGGAGGCGGAAGCGACCGAGTTGCACGAGCGCACGGCCACGCTGCGGCGCGAGCTGCAGGCGGGGCAGGCCCAACTCCATGCCGAGCAGGTCGAGTTGCTCAAGCTCACGCAGGCGCGTAACCGCGCCGAAGAGCGTCGCGCCCAACTGGCGCACGACCTTGCCGATCTCGACCATCTCGAATCGACCGAGCGCGAGCATCTGGCCCGCGCGGAGCGGGAGCAGGCCAGGGCGGCCGAACTCGCCGACCTGCAGCGCAACCGGCTCGATGCGGCGATGGATGTGCTGCGCGAGCACGAGCAGAGCCTGCGCGAGATGCGCACCCTGGAACAGGGGGCCGGTCGCGACCTGCAGGAGGCGCGATTTTCCGAGCGCGAATGCGCGGGCAAGCTCGAGGACATCGCCCGCAACCTGCAACTGGCAGGTGAACAGATCGCGCGCATCGCCACCGAGCGCGAAGCGCGTGGCAGCGAACTCGACGCCAGCGGCGACGGCCGCAGTCACGCCGCACTGCAGGCGGCGCTGGGTCTGCGCGCGAGGCGTGAGGCGGTGCTGGCCGGCCGCCGCGACGCGCTCGCAGGGGCTGCCGCCGCCCTCAAGCAGGTCGAGGAAACGCGCCTGCGCACCGAGCAGGATGCGGCACCGGTCCGCAACCGCGTGGCCGAGCTCCGGCTGGCGGTGCAGGCCGCCGAACTGGCGTCCAGCCAGTTCGAGGAACGTCTGGTCGAGGCCGACGCCGACGAGGCCGCGCTCGCGCCGCTGCTCGCCGAAGAGCCGAAGGAAGCTGCGCTGCAGCGGGAGATTGCCCGTCTCGGACGCGAGATTGCCGAACTCGGTGCCGTCAACCTGGCCGCGCTGGACGAACTGCGCACCGCGGTCGAACGCAAGGGCTATCTGGACGCCCAGACCGAAGACCTGCTGCAGGCCATCACCACGCTGGAGGATGCGATCCGGCGAATCGATCGCGAAACCCGGGAGCAGCTGCAGGAGACTTACAATACGGTCAATCGGCAGTTCGGCACGCTGTTTCCGCAGCTGTTCGGCGGCGGCCGCGCGGAACTGGTGCTTACCGGCGACGAAATTCTCGACGCCGGTATCCAGATCGTCGCCCAACCGCCCGGGAAGAAGAACGCGTCCATCCACCTCCTGTCGGGGGGCGAGAAGGCGCTGACCGCGATTGCGCTGGTGTTCGCGATGTTCCAGCTCAATCCGGCGCCGTTCTGCATGCTTGACGAGGTCGATGCACCGCTGGACGATACCAACACCGAGCGCTACGCGAACCTTGTCAAGCGCATGTCATCGCAGACCCAGTTCATCTTCATCAGTCACAACAAGATCACGATGGAGTTCGCGCAACAGCTGGTGGGTGTGACGATGCAGGAGCAGGGCGTGTCGAGGGTCGTGGAAGTGGATATCGAGGAAGCGCTGCGCATGGCCGAACCGGCCGCGGCGTGACGTACAGGAAGGAACCTGGAAAAGCGAAATGGATAGTGAACTGCAAATTGCACTGATCGGCGCCGGCATCGCCGCCGTCGTGCTGATCGTCGGCTACAACAAGTGGCAGGAGCGCAAGCATCGCCGCCAGGCCGAGCAGGCCTTCAAGTCCGAGCATCGGGATGTGCTGCTCGAGCCGCGTGCCGGCGTTGGCCTGGAGAGCGGTGAGCGCGAGGCGGCGGCGCCGCGCGAGCGGTCGGGGCAACGTGATTCGTCCGAGCGTGTGGAGCCCGGTTTCGGCGCCAGCGAGCCCGCACGGCCGTTTCGCGATTCGCCCGTCAAGCGTAGCGAGCCCGACCTGCCCGAGGTGCTCGACGTGCGTGCCGACTGCGTCATTCGCCTCGAGGCGATCGAACCGCTGGATGTGCAGCGCGTCTGGAAGGCGCAGCAGCAGCAGTTGTCGGGGCTGTCGAAACCGGTGCGCTGGTTCGGCTTCAACGATGCCGACAACCTGTGGCTTCCGCTCGGAGCCAACAGCGCGGGCGCGGTTAACTGGTTTTGCGCCGCGATGCAGCTGGTCGACCGTCATGGCGCGATCGGCGAGACCGATTTCATGCGCTTTTCCGGTGGGGTCCAGCGTGTGGCCGACATCGTGGTCGCATTGCCCCCCGGCTTGCCAGCGCGTGGCGAGACTCTGAGCCGGGCGAACGAGCTCGATCGCTTCTGTGCCGACGTCGACGTGCAGATCGGCGTCAACCTGATCGCGAACCACAAGCAGTTCGAAGGCAGCCAGATCATGCAGCTGGCGGAGACGCACGGCCTGACGCTGGCCGGCGACGGTTGCTTCCATGCGCTTGATGGCGACGGCAATACCGTGTTCACGCTGACCAACGTCGAGCCCGAATTGTTCGCGGCCGACACCGCGAACGATGTCGTCACCAGCGCACTGACGCTGGTCATCGATGTGCCGCGCGTGGCCAACGGAGTGGCCGCTTTCGATCGCCTGATGCGGACCGCGACCGATTTCGCCGACAAGCTGCAGGGCAGCATCGTCGACGACAACCGCGCGCCCTTCGGCGACGAGGCCGCCGACATGATCCGCAACCAGATCACCCAGTTCCAGGAGCGCATGGCGAGCCACGACATTCCGGCCGGCAGTGCGCTGGCAAACCGCCTCTTTGCCGTTTGATGAATCTGCCCGAAGCGCACGACGAGCGCGCCGCTGCGGCGCGCGTCGCGGCTTTGCGCGCCGAGATCGCGCGCCACGACCATGCTTATTACGTGCTCGATGCGCCCACCGTTCCGGATGCCGAGTACGATCGCCTGTTCCGTGAGCTCGAAGCGCTCGAGCAGGCCTATCCGGGGCTGCGGACGGCCGATTCGCCGACCCAGCGCGTCGGCGGTGCGCCGCTCGCGCAGTTTGCGCCGGTGCGTCACCGCGTGCCGATGCTGTCGATCCGCACCGAAACCGACACCACCGCGGCAGGCGCGACCGCGTTCGATGCCCGCATCCGACGTGAGCTGGGTCTGAAGGAAGACGATCCGGCGGTGGAGTATGCCGCTGAACTCAAGTTCGACGGGCTGGCGATCAGCCTGCGCTACGAGAGCGGGGTGCTGGTGCAGGCCGCGACCCGCGGCGACGGTGAGACCGGCGAGGACGTCACGCAGAACATCCGCACGCTGCGCGCGATCGCACTGCGCCTCGATGGCGACGCCCCCGCGGTGCTGGAAGTACGCGGCGAGGTGTACCTGCGCCGCGACGACTTCGAGCGCCTCAACGCGCGTCAGCTCGAGAGCGGCGGGAAGGTCTTCGTCAATCCGCGCAATGCCGCGGCAGGCAGCATCCGCCAGCTCGATCCGGCGATCGCCGCGCGCCGGCCGCTGTCCTTCTTCGCCTACGGGCTGGGCGAGACAGAGGGCTGGACCATGCCGGCGACGCACGCCGGTGTGCTGGACGCCATCGCGGCGTTCGGGCTGCCGGTGTGCGAGCACCGTGCGGTGCTGCAAGGCGCGCAGGAACTGGCCGCCTTCCACGCCCGCATCGCAGCCTTGCGCGTCGAGCTGCCGTTCGACATCGACGGTGTCGTCTACAAGGTCAATGCCCTCGAGCTCCGACGGCGGCTCGGCTTCGTCACCCGCGAGCCGCGCTGGGCGGTGGCGCACAAATACCCGGCACAGGAGGCGGTGACACTGCTGCGAGACATCGAGGTGCAGGTCGGACGTACCGGCGCGATCACGCCGGTCGCGCGGCTCGAGCCGGTCTTCGTCGGTGGCGTCACCGTGACCAACGCGACCCTGCACAATCAGGACGAGATCGACCGCAAGGACGTGCGCATCGGCGACTGGGTCGTCGTTCGCCGCGCCGGCGACGTCATCCCCGAAGTCGTCGCGCCGGTGATCGAACGCCGAACGCGCGACTTGCCGCGCTTCGATCTGCTGCAGCGCTTTCCCGTCTGCCCGGTGTGCGGCTCGCATGTGGTGCGCGGCGAGGACGAGGCGGCCGCCCGCTGCACCGGCGGCCTGTTCTGCCCCGCCCAGCGCAGGCAGGCGCTGCTGCACTTCGCCGGTCGGCGTGCGATGGATATCGACGGCCTCGGCGAAAAGCTGGTCGAGCAACTGGTCGACGCCGCCATCGTCAAGACACCGGTCGATATCTATCGACTCGGCGTGCTCGCCCTGGCGAACCTCGAGCGCATGGGCCAGAAGTCGGCTCAAAACCTGCTCGCCGCCATCGACAAGAGCCGCCAGACCACGCTGGCCCGCTTCATCTTCGCGCTCGGCATTCGCAACGTCGGCGAGGCCACCGCGCGCGACCTGGCGCGCCATTTCGGCGGCCTCGATGCCCTGATGGCCGCGGACGAAACCGCGCTGCAGCAGGTACCCGACGTCGGGCCGATCGTGGCCGCTTCCATCGCCGCCTTTTTCGCCGAGCCGCACAATTGCGAGGTCATCGAGCAGTTGCGGGCGGCGGGTGTGCATTGGGAGGAGGGCGAGCCTGCCGCCACAGTCGCAGGCCCCGCCGCGGGCAAGACTTTCGTGCTCACCGGAGCGCTGCCGACGATGTCGCGTGACGAAGCCAAGGCCCTGATCGAGGCGCATGGCGGCAAGGTGACGGGCTCGGTATCGAAGAAGACGGATTACGTCGTGGCCGGTGCGGAAGCCGGCTCGAAGCTGGACAAGGCGGTCGCGCTCGGCGTGACCGTCGTCGATGAGCGTGGCCTGCACGATCTGCTGCAGACCGGTTCCTGAATGACGGCGCCTCGAACTCCCTATCAACCAATCAGCCCCGGAGTGAATCGAACATGAAGAAAATCACCAAGGCGGTGTTCCCCGTCGCCGGCATGGGCACGCGCTTCCTGCCCGCCACCAAGGCGAGCCCGAAGGAAATGCTGCCCATCGTGGACAAGCCCTTGATCCAGTATGCGGTCGAGGAGGCGGTGGCTGCAGGCATCACCGACATGATCTTCATCACCGGGCGCACCAAGCGCTCGATCGAGGATCACTTCGACAAGGCCTACGAACTCGAGACCGAACTCGAGGCGCGCGGCAAGAAGGACCTGCTCGAGATCGTCCGCAAGACGGTGCCGAAGGGCGTGAACTGTATCTACATCCGGCAGTCCGAGGCGCTCGGCCTCGGCCATGCGGTACTGTGCGCCAGCCATGTCGTAAGCGACGAGGCCTTCGCGGTGATCCTCGCCGACGACCTGCTCGACAACCCGAGCGGCAACTCGGTCATGCGGCAGATGGTCGACGTCTACAACTACAACCGCTGCTCGGTGCTGGCCACAATGAACGTGCCGCGCGAGGAAACGCGCCAGTACGGCATCGTCAGCACCGACAGCCAGAGCGGCGATGTGCAGCGCATGACGGGTATCGTCGAGAAGCCGAAACCCGAAGAGGCGCCGACGACCCAAGCGGTGGTCGGGCGTTACATCCTCACACCGCGCATCTTCGACCATATCCGCGCTGTGAAACCCGGCGCTGGCGGCGAGCTGCAACTGACCGATGCGATCGCCTCGCTGCTCAAGGAAGAGGCGGTGCTGGCCCACCAATTCCAGGGCGTGCGTTACGATTGCGGCTCCAAGCTCGGCTACCTCAAGGCGACGGTCGAGCTCGGCCTCCGCCACCCGGAGACCGGCCCAGAGTTCGCCGCCTATCTTGAGCAACGTTTCGGCGCCGAAGCGGCGGGAAAGAAGAAGGACAAGTGATCCGGCACCGGCGGGGCTGAGCGACCTGCCACCCGCGGCCGGGCAGCTCTGCGGGAGAATGCGTCGAAATCCCCGCTTTTCTTGTCGTGGCCGACGAGCGCAATCGTCTGTAGCGTTGATCGTGCCGTGTGGCCTCGGTGCATCCCGCCCCGCAGCCGCTCGCCCGGTCGGCCTGATGCACGTATCGTCGATCCGCGTAGCTACAACGAGGAGCGCCGCAATGGCTGATCTGTTCGAAAACCCGATGGGGCTGATGGGATTCGAGTTCGTCGAGTTTGCCTCGCCCACTGCAAACGTCCTCGAGCCCGTGTTCGAGATGCTCGGCTTCACCCTCGTCGCCCGCCACCGATCGAAGAACGTGAGCCTCTACCGCCAGGGCGGCATCAACTTCATCATCAACCACGAGCCGAAGAGCCTCGCCGCCTATTTCGCCGCCGAGCACGGTCCCTCCGCCTGCGGCATGGGCTTCCGGGTGAAGGACTCGAAGCTCGCCTATGAGCGCGCGCTCGAATTCGGCGCACAGCCGGTGGAGATCCCCACCGGGCCGATGGAGCTGCGCCTGCCGGCGATCAAGGGCATCGGCGGGGCGCCGCTGTACCTGATCGACCGCTTCGAGGACGGTCGCTCGATCTATGACATCGATTTCACCTTCATCGAGGGTGTGGATCGCCACCCGGCGGGGCACGGCCTGCAATTCATCGATCACCTGACGCACAACGTCTATCGTGGCCGCATGGCCTACTGGGCGGCGTTCTACGAGCGCCTGTTCAATTTCCGCGAGATCCGCTACTTCGACATCAAGGGCGAGTACACCGGGCTGACTTCGAAGGCGATGACCGCGCCCGACGGCAAGATCCGGATCCCGCTCAACGAGGAGGCCTCGGGCAAGACCGGCCAGATCGAAGAGTTCCTGATGCAGTTCAACGGCGAGGGCATCCAGCACATCGCCCTGTACACCGACGACCTGATCGCCACCTGGGACAGCCTGAAGCAGGCGGGCCTGCCTTTCATGCCCGCGCCGCCGGCCACCTACTACGAGATGCTCGAAGACCGCCTGCCGGGG
>JBFGZP010000029.1:0-18820 GCA_041586695.1 Thauera sp. | reverse complement strand
GCTGCGGTGCGGGCGTGACGGCGTGGCGTTCGCCGGGCGAAGCGGCACAGCAGGGGTTCAGGGCGACCGCGGCAAAGCAGGGGTTCAGGGCGACGGCGGCAGCCCGACGCGCGCCGTCAGCCGACCGCGGCGTGCGTTATCGGCGCCGGCGCGGCGCGGATCAGAATCGTGGAGATCGGCAACGGGATCGGGAGGCGGCACGGCGGGTGGCGCAGGGCAAGGAGCACCCCGAGGCCGACTGGAAACGGGGCGGCCCCCCGGCCCCGTTTCCCCCGTACCGTCGGTGTGTCAGTGGGTACAGCCCGGGGGCAGCTGGAAAACCCCCGAACTGGAGACCACGCCGCCTGCCGAAACCGTCTGCACCGGCCCCACTATCAGGCAGTGCGAGCCGGTATGCCTCACCACGCCGATCGATTGCAGATCGGTGATCGTCGTGTTGCGGACTTTCTGGCACTCGCCGGCGTCTGCCGGGGCGTCGGCATTCCTGTCCGCATCCGGCAGCCGGCACGGCGCCACCTTGTTGCCTCTTGCATCGACGACGACGAACTCGCCGTTGGGACCGAAGAGCACGCCGCCGACCACATCGGCCGAACCGAGCGTCGCAGTGCCGATGGGGCCGGATTCGGTCGCGGTTCCGGTCTTCGGCGGCGCCTCGCCAGCCGCCTTGGGTTCGCATCCGGCCAGCGCCGCCAACAGGATTCCGCCACAGAACGACCAGCCCATCAGTTTCCTCAGGGTGTCCGGCGTATGCATTTCGATACCTCCTTGGATGGTGCTGCCGCGCAAACGGGATGTGCGGATTCGACCGCGCCTAAAAACGCAGATTGAGCTGCAGCAGGACGGTGCGTCGCGGGAAGAACAAGGGTATTTTCGGGTTGCCGTTCAGGTCGGTGTCCTGGAAGGCGAAGCGGCGGTCGAAGGCGTTGTGCACCGAGAGCGAGACGGCGGTGCGCCGGCCCGGCTCGGCGAATGAAAGACGCGCATTCGCGAGCCAGAAGCGAGTCGCGCGCGAGGCCGTGTCGCCGGCGTCGGCGATCGCGCTGTGCTGACGCACGCGCACCGCCTCGAGCCGGGTCGACAGGCGCGGTGCGAGCTTGAGCCACAGGCCGAGCGGTAACTGCTCGGTACGGGTGCGGAAGGGCAGGTTCTGCAGCGTGGCGGGATCGCCGTCGAGCGACAGGCGTTCGTATTGCCACTCGGCCGACAGCGCCGCGCGTCGCCCGAGCGGCATCGCGACGTAGGCACGATGCAGGCGTTCGCTCCAGTCGGCGCGGCAGTCGCCCGGGCTGCAGCCGAGTCCGGGTACCTCGAGCTCGCGCGTCGACCATTCCAGGCCGGTCATGATGCCGTTGTCGAAGCGATGGTCGAAGCCGGCCGCCGTGCGCCGCCAGCGTGTCCCGTCGAGATCGTCGAAGACCTGGTTGAAGCCGGCGAACTGCGTCGGCTCCAGCGTCTGATCCTGGTACTTGGGTCCCTTGACCCCCTGCAGGGCCGCCAGCCGAAGCGCCGTCGCGGGGGCGAGCTTCAGGGTGACGCCGGCCTTGGCGTTCACCCGCTCGACCGAGGTGGCCGCGCCGGCATTGAGGTCGGCATACGAGGCGCCCAGATGCAGCGTGGCCAGCGGTGCGGGGCGAAGGTGGAGGTAGGCGAAGGCAGTGTGGTGTTCGACGCGCCCCCGGGTCGTCGGGTCGGGGGCGGACGGTAGCGGGAATCCGGCGAATACGACGCGCGTCTCGGAGCCCTGCGAGCGCGCCTCGCGATAGCTGCCGAAGCCCGCGGCGAGGTCGTAGTGCTCGCCCTTGGCGCCGTGGAAGACGCCCAGGTCACGGGCGTGCAGGCGGGTGCGGACGTCGAAGTCGAGATCGAAATCGAATCCGGCGAGCGCACGGCTGAGGCGGTCGACGGTTCGCTCGCGCGCGCTCTGGGCGCCGGCGGTGAAGATGTATTCGCGATCGGGCTCGGGCGTGTAGCGCAGCGAGAGGCGGCCGCGATCGCTGCGCAGGTCCTGTTCGATGCGCTGGTCCCAGGCCATGCCGACGCCGTCGAGCAGGCGCGGGGCGATGTCGCCGCCGCTGCGTTCCTCGTGGCCGAGTTCCGCGTACAGCATGGTCGAGGGCGTCGCCGCGTATTGCGCCGCGAGCCGGGTGCCGCTCAGATCGGTGTCGGCACGCTCGCCGAGGCCGTCGCGGCGGTAGTCGAAATGCCCGGCCGAGACCTGCGCCCGGTCGGACGAGTGGGCGCCGACGAGGCTGTCGCCCCAGGTGTGGTCGCTGCCGCCGAGCACCGAGGCGGCGAAATGCGATGGCCGGCGCTCGAACAGCGCGGTCGCTTCCTCCGGCGCGAGGGCGCGCGGGCCTTGGACGATCGGCAGGTTGCGGCTCTGGAGCTGGGGTGGAATCGGTGCCTGGCCGAGCGGCTGGCGCAGCTGCGCCTGCAGCAGTTCGCTCAGGCGGGCAGTCTCGAAGCGTGGCGTCTGGGCATAGGCCTCGGCCAGCAGGCGGTGGCCTGCGGGGCCGATGGCGTCGTCCTCGAGCGCCTTCATCCCCGCCGCGAGCATCGCCTGCTCGAAGCCGATTTCGCCATATGCCGCGCCGAGGCTGGCGCTACGCGCGGAGCGGTCGCTGTCGAGCAGCTCGGACGAGCGCAGCACGGCGCGGTTGTCGTTCAATTCGACCGCCCGGCGGCCGTCGGCGATTGCGCCCAGCGGGTCGTTGTCGCGCAGCTTGCGAAAGGCGTCGAAGTACCACGGCGTAGGCGAGGCCGGGTCGAGGCGGCGCGCCAGCGCGAACTGCTCGCCGCCAAGGGCAGAGCGGTCTTCTTCGACATAGACGCGACCGAGGTAGCTGCGCAGCTCGGCGTTGCCCGGATCGAGCAGCACCGCGATCTCGATCTCCCTGCGGCCGCGGGGAAGATCGCCCGCGCGCACATGGGCGAGGCCGCTGCCGAAGTGCGCAAGCGGGTCGGCCGGGTCTGCGGCGCGGGCAGTGGCGAAGCTGTCCAGCGCAATGGCGGCGTCGCCCTCCAGCAATTGCGCGAAGCCGAGCAGGGCGCGCGCGCGCGGAACAGCCGCAGCAAGCCCCAGGGCCCGCTCGGCGGAGGTTCGGCCGTTTGCGATCTGCGCCAGCGACAGCTCGAGTTCGGCCCGTCTCGCCCAGGCGAAGGGGTTGTCCGGCGCGAGCCGGGTGGCCTCGCGTGCAGCCTCCAGCGCCTGCGGCACGTCGCGGCGCGCCTGGGTGGCATAGCTCAGGGCCAGTTGCCCTGCGGCCGAGGCGGCATCGGTCGCGAGCGCTTGCTGCGCCGCGCCCAGGGCGCCGTCGGGGTCGTTGCGCGCCACCCGGATCACGGCGTCGAGGGCGCCGAGTGCAGCATCGTTGCGCTCCGCGAACCGATCGAGGCGTTCCCGCGCCTGATCCACCCGCCCCAGGGCCAGCAGCACGCTGGCGCGCAAGGCCTCGATCTGCACCACGGGCGGATCGGCCGCGAGCGTGTCCAGCCGCGCCAGCGCCTCGCCATAGCGCGCGGCCGCCATCGCCTGTTGGGCTGCCGCAACCGTGCCGCGCGAGGCCGCCGGCAGGGCCGCCAAGGCTGCGGAGTCGAGCCAGACGATCTGCGGATAGTGGATCGCCCAGCGCACCGCATCGAGCGGTCGCACGGCGATCGACGCCGGTGCCGACCCCCGGCCCGCCTCGATTGCGTCTCCGGCGCCCAGGCCCTGCTCGCCGAGGGCGTTGCGCGCCCGCACCACGCCTTCGGCAACCACCACCTGCGCGCCGTCCGGCCCGCTTGCCACGGTGAATTCGGTGCCTTCGACGAGCGCGTTCACGAACGGCGTGATGAGTTCGAAACGCTTGCGAAAACGCGTGATGACATGGACGATGCCCTCGCTCAGCCCGAGTTGCGAATCGGCCTCCGGTGCGACGCGCGTGAGATGCAAGGTCGTCTGCTGATCGAGGCGCAGCAGCACGTCGTTGCTCAGGACGATCGCCGCCCGGCCAGGCGAGCGCACCGCCACCTGATCGCCCTCGCACAGCTCGCGCGGCGGCTCGATGCGCATCCATGCGTCGCTGCCCGCCGGACGCAACTCGACCACAGCCTGCGCGGAAACCAGGCGGCCGGCGGCGAACTCGCAGGCCAGGGGCGCGGTGGCGAGGCCGAATGCGGCGATGAAGGCCGCGGCATGCAGCCATGCCCCGTTCCTGCTGATCCAACGTGAAGGAATTCCTCGCATCGTCGAGCGTGATCCCCATCTGCATCGATTCGAAGTCTGACCTCATCTTAGTCAGCGGGAATGGCTATCGCCATCAGCGATCGAATCGACGCGCCCTGCGCCGGACGCGCAGGCGGCAAGAGATGCCATGCGGGGCGGCGGCGGGCGGGGCGAATGCCGGCCCTATTTTCCGGGCAGGACGACCGCGCCGCTCCAGGCCGGATCCGGGGGGCGGCCCGACAGTTGGCGGCACTGCTCGAGGTAGAAGGTCGAAGGGCCGGTGTCGCCGGCTTCGCGGGCCGCCGCAAAGTACCCGGCGGCGGTGTCGAAGTCCGCCCGGGCGAAGGCCTCGAGCCCGAGGGCGAAGCTGCGGGCGGCGGCCTGCGGCAACGGCTCGCGCGACAACTGGAGCAGTTCCAGCGCCTGGGCCTTGCCGACCAGGAGAAAACGGCCGAGGTGGCGCTGGACGCCCGTATCCAGCCGACCGGCGACCTCGCTCGAGGCGAGCACCCGCGTCTTGAGGTACTTGTTCGCCCCCTGAATCCGGCTCGCGGTGTTGACGATGTCGCCCACGGCGCGGATCTCGCGCCGGCCGTCGGCCCCGACCTCGCCGAAGAAGATCGGGCCGCAGTGCAGGCCGAGGCGGGTCGGCAGGGCGCCGTCGCCGTCGCCCGCGTTCATGGCGAGGTCGAGCTCGAGTGCCGCCAGACAGGCCTTGCCGAAGGCGCTCTCGGCGGCGGTGTCGGCGATCCACAGCGCCAGGACGGAGTCGCCGACCATGTCCGTGACATAGCCGTCGTGGCGTTCGACGATCGGTACGAAGCGGGCGAAATAGCGGTTGAGGGCGTCCCGGGCGGCTGCGGGGCTGAGGACTTCCGACAGGGTCGTATAGCCCACGATATCGGTGCACAGGCAGACCGCGAACACCGTCCTGCCCTCCCGGACGTCGCCGAGCACGGCGGAGAGCCTCTCCATCGCCCGGCGCGGAAGGCCGAGATCGAGCGCCTGCTCGAGCTCGGTCCGGCGGCGCTGGTCGCCTCGGGAGCGGGTGATCATGCCGAGCGCGACGGCGATCAGGGGCGAGAAGCCGAGCGGAACGACGACCGGAAGCCATATGAACGCGGCAGAGAAGGCCAGATGTGCTCCCCAGGCCCACAACAGGGCCAGACCAAGGGTGATCGGCAGGGCGGTGCGAGGCCGACACCATCCCCATGGCAGCGCGAGCAGGGCGGCGTGCAGGGCCACGAGGGCGAGCGCCGCAGCGGCGGTCGGTCGCCGCAGCCAGGAATCCTGCAGCAGGTTGCCGACGGCCGTGGCGCACAGTTCGACGCCGCTCACGTCCAGCCCGTCCGCGGTGCTGTAGGGGGTCCGGTAGGCGTCGATCTGTTTCGACTGGTTCGACTCCGAGTAGCCGACCAGCACGGCTTTGCCGCCGAACGCGGCCGAACCGGCTGCCGGATCGGTGACGAGTTCGAGGGCGCTCGTGTACGCGACGGTGCGGATGGTGCCGAGCGGACCGTGCAGGTTCAGAACCCGCAGCGACGTCGGTTTCGCGGCCAGGCTGCGCAGCAGTGCCGCGAATGGGCTCGCAGTGACCCGATCGGCTTTGCCGCTCCCGTGCTCTTGCATGCGTGCGGCCATGACCGTCGGCAACGAGGGCAGGTCGCCGATGGCCGGCACGACGGTCCAGAATTCGAACACGCCGTCCGCGGTCTTCGGCATCACGAAGGGCGCGGTCGCGATCGCCGCCTCGGCAAAGAGCGGCAGCGGCAGGATGCGCCGGTCGGTGGTCGCAATCGTCCGCCCGTCCGCATTCCTGATCTCCTCGCGCCTTACGACCTCGGCGAGTACCACATTCCCGGCCCGGCGAACGGCCTCACTGAGGGCGAGGTCCTCCGCCGCATCGCGTTCCTGGTTGAAGAGCAGGTCGAAGCCGACCACGGCCGCGCCGCGCGCCGCGAGGCCGTCGAGAAGCCGGGCGTGGATGCTGCGGGGCCACCGGTCGGGCCGGTCGGGCAGACCGAGCGCCTGGGCCGAAGCCGAATCGACGGCTACAATCACAATGTCGTGGGGCGCGGCTCTGACCCCCCGCAAGGCATACAGGAAACGCAGGCCGGCCCCGCTCTCGAGTGCGGCGACCGGCGACAGCCAGATGGCGGTGCTCAGCAGCATGCTCGCCACCACAAGCCCGATCCGGCCGATCAGTTTGCGGCGAGAGGGGGACGGATGCGGGCGGGTCACGGCTCAATCCCAGCGCAGGGGATCGACATGGGCTCGCACCTGGAGAAGGTCGAACTGTTCGCGGACATCGAACCCGAACAACTGCAGGCGCTCGCCGGGAGCGCACTGTTGCGCGTGTTTCCGCGCGGCGCCATCGTGGTCAACGAGGGCGACGACGGCCACGGCCTGTACGTCGTCCAGAGCGGCGCACTGAAGGCCTTCCTGATGGACGAGAATGGCCGGGAAATGACGCTGTCACTGCTCGGCCCGGGCGAGTATTTCGGTGAACTCGCGCTGCTCGACGCCGAGCCGCGTTCCGCCTCGGTGATGGCACTGGAGCGCAGCGAGTTGCTGCAGATCTCGCGCTCGGCCTTCCTCGCCCTCGTAGACGCCAATCCCGCCTGCATGCATACACTGCTGCGCAATCTGGTGAAGCAGATACGGACGCTCACCGAAAGCGTGCGCGCTCTGGCGCTGGTGGACGTGTTCGGACGCATCGCGCGCCTGTTCGAGTCCCTCGCGGTAGAAAAGGATGAGCATTGGGTCATCGAGCGGCACCTCACCCAGCAGGAGATCGCCAACCTCGTCGGCGCCTCGCGCGAGATGGTGAATCGGATCGTGCGCGACCTGGTGATCGGGGGCTACATCGCGGTCGAGGATCATCGGATCGTGCTGCGTCGGAAACTGCCGCCGCGCTGGTAAGGCCCCTCTTGCGCTAGCGCGGCAAGGCGTAGCGCTCGTCGGCAAGGCGCAGGCGGCGGCTCAGTTCGCGCGCCATGTTCATCTGGATCAGCGCGAACTGCTCGAGATCGTGCTCGTACAGGCCGAACAGGCTCGCGGCGAATATCTCGAAGCCACTGCAGTCTTCCAGTGCCTGCACCGAGGCGCTGCGCGGCGAGAGGTCGATCAGCGCCATTTCGCCGAAGCAGGCGCCCCGGCCGAGCCTGCACAGTAGTGATTCGTTCCCGCCGAGCATCTTGCGCACTTCGACACTGCCTGCCTCGAGCACGAACATCGACTCCCCCGGGTCGCCCTCGCGGAAAAAGAATTCGCCGCGCGCGACTTTCGCGTTGGCGGAAACCCCGAGCAGGAAACCCAGTGCATCCTCGCTGATACCACCGAACAGCGGCATCTGCTGTAGCGTGGCGATCCGGCTTGCCAGCATCGCAACCCCTCTTGGGAACGGAAACTCGTCGGGAACGTCGTTGAGGACGGCGATTCCGTCCTCGCTCGCGGCCACTGCCGGCTCATTGCCGCAACGGCGCACTTCCATCTTAGATAATAGCGCCGCCCAGGCCAACGGACCCTGCCGTTTCTGTCCGCCAGGCCCGCATCCGGCCCGAACGGGGGATTCACGCCGTTTCCGCCCTGCACGAAAACCTTCGGGCAGCATGCCCGCGGCCAGGGCGGCGCACGGGTCATTCGTGCACGACCACACCCATGACCGGGTCGAACGCAGCCTGCCATGGCGCCTCGCGAATCCGCTTCGACGCCGCTGCATAGCCCGCCGCCCAGCGTTCGCGGACGCCGTGCGGCGAAAAGTCGATGTCCTTGGTGCTGTCCTCGCCGTCGAGCGCCGGAGCCCGCAGGACAAGAATGTGCATTACGGTGCCGCAACCATAGCTCACGAGATCCGCGATCCCGGCACTGGCCAGCGCCTCGGCAGGCAGCACCCGCCCCAGTTCGCGGATGACGTGGCGCAGATGATGGATCTGCTGCTGGCGCCGCACATGGTGGTGGGCGCGGCTCGAATACTGGATGTCCTTGAGGCGGCTCAGCACCTCGCGGATGCTTTCGCCGGCCTCGCCGCGCTGTTGCCACAACTCCGCAGCGAATATGAGCGAATCGCGGCGATGGCGGTCGTCCATCACGACTTCGATCGGCGTGTTGGAGTGGATGCCGCCGTCCCAGTATGGCTCGCCGTCGATCATGACGGCAGGAAACGCGGGCGGGAGCGCACCGGAGGCCATGACGTGATCGATCTCGATCCGATCGTCACGACTGTCGAAATAACGCATCTGGCCGCTGCGGGCGTTGACCGCACCCACGGTCAGGCGCGTACCCGATGTGCCGAGGTGGCGAAGATCGACGAGTTCGTTCAGGGTCTGGCGCAGCGGTTCCGTGGTGTAGAAGCTGGCCTGGGAGATGTCCGCGGGCGCGTGCGGTGGGCTCCACGGATGCCGGTTGGGCGCGAAGAAGCCGGGGATGCCCTGCGTCACCGCGCTCAGCCTGGCCAGCATGTCGCCGACGCCGAAGGCGCTCCAGGCCTCGTAGGGCGCGGCGGCGGCGGCCATGCGGTCCCAGAACTGGCGCAGTCGCGGCAGGCGATCGCACGGGGCGTTGCCGCCGATGAGGGCGGCGTTGATGGCGCCGATCGAGGTGCCCACCACCCAGTCGGGCTCGATGCCGGCCTCGTGCATCGCCTCGTATACGCCGGCCTGGTAGGCCCCGAGCGCGCCACCGCCCTGCATCGTCAGGATGACCTGGCCGGGCAGGTCGGCCCTGGATGTTCGTTCTGGTGCGCGTCTCGTCGTGCGCGCGGGCTTCCTCGTCGCCATGTTTCGGGTCTCCCCGGGTCCTCTACGCTGAGTTCATCGGCGTCAGCGCGGGGTTCCCGTGTTCGTTCGTGCCTGCAGTGCCCACTGCGCCGGCTTCACTGTGCGGTCCAGCCGCCATCCATCGGCATGACGGTTCCGGTAACCGAGGCCGCGCCATCGCCGGCGAGGAACACCGCCATTGCCGCGACCTGCTCGACGGTGACGAACTTCCTCGTCGGCTGCGCCGCCAGCAGCACGTCGTTGATCACCTGCTCCTCGGTGAGGCCGCGTGCCCGGGCGGTTTCGGGGATCTGTTTCTCCACCAGCGGCGTCCACACATAGCCGGGACAGATGGCGTTGGCGGTGATTCCCAGTTCGGCGACCTCGAGCGCGACGGTCTTGGTGAGGCCGGCGATGCCGTGCTTGGCGGCGACGTAGGCGGACTTGTAGGGCGAAGCCACCAGCGCGTGCGCAGACGCGATCTGGATGATGCGGCCCCATTTCTTCGCCTTCATGCCTGGCAGGGCGAGACGGATGGTGTGGAATGCTGCGCTGAGGTTGAGGGCGATGATGGAATCCCACTTTTCCACCGGAAACTCGTCGATCGGCGCCACGTGCTGCATGCCGGCATTGTTGACCAGGATGTCGACGCTGCCGAATTCGGCGAGCACCGCCTCGAACATCTCCTCGATGTCCCGAGTCCGTCCGAGATCGGCGCGATGGAAGCGAACCGGAACACCGAAACGTTCGGCGATGCGGGCCCGTATCGCCTCGGTGTCGGCGGATTCGCTCCTGCCGTTGAGGACGATGCTTGCACCGGCCTCGGCAAGGGCCTCGGCGGTGGCGAGGCCGATGCCGCTGGTGGATCCGGTAACCAATGCTGTCTTTCCGGCAAGACTCATGTCGCTCCCCTCGTCTGGCGTTAGAGTCGCCAGCGTAACCCGAAACGCCGGGTCCCGGCCGCGCGTGCTCCTTCGGCCGGCCCGCAAAGGAACTGTCCCGTTCTTGCTGCCATCCGCGTGCCGCCGGAGCATCATTTTCGGGCGGGAATCCGAAAATGGGCGGGATGCAGCCCGTGCGTGTCACCCCGCCGCGACCACGTAGCAAACGATTTCATCGCCGCACCGCTTCCCGGAGAGAACGGCGACGCCCGGGGGCGCCCTGCACCACCGTTGCCCACCACAAGGAGTTCGACAATGCTCGAGAAAGCCCTTTACCAAGCCCACGCAACAGCAACCGGCGGCCGCGACGGCCGCGCCGTCTCGTCGGACGGCGTCCTCGACGTCAAGCTGACGACGCCGCGCGAACTCGGCGGTGCCGGCGGAAACGGCACCAATCCGGAGCAACTCTTCGCCGCCGGCTACGCCGCCTGCTTCATGGGCGCGATGAAGTTCGTCGCCGCGCAGCAGAAGATCGCGTTGCCTGCCGAGCTCAAGATCGACGGCATTGTCGGCATCGGCCCGATCCCGACCGGCTTCGGTATCGAAGTCGAGCTGCGCATCGCGGTCCCGGGCATGGACAAGGAGAAGGCAAAGGCGCTGGTGGACAAGGCGCACATCGTCTGCCCGTACTCCAACGCCACCCGCGGTAACATCAACGTGACGCTGACGCTCGTCTGAATCGCGCCGCGGCCCGGGTCGGTCGCCGAGCCGGGCGACCGGCAGAATCCCCGAGTGCAGAGCGGACGCCGGTCGTGGGGCCGGGCGTCCGCTCTGCACTTTCGCATTCCCTCGACCCTCCCCCGGCAACGTGTAAGCGGACTTGTCGCTTGGTTCCGGCGCCCGCCATCCATGCTGTATATTGTGCGGTGCAACATTAAGCGTCTTGACGGATTTCCCGTCGATTCCTTGTCGCCCGCCGGGCGGCCAACAGTCGAGGAGACCAGTCATGTCACGAAGATCTTGGTGGCCCGCGCGAGACAGTCGCGGGCCTGGCCTGAGCCTGGCCCTGCAGGGCGGCGGCGCGCATGGCGCCTACACCTGGGGCGTGCTGGACCGATTGCTGGAAGACAACTGGCAGCTCGAAGGCATAAGCGGCACCAGCGCCGGGGCGATGAACGCGGTGGCCCTGGCGCAGGGCTGGACCGACGGTGGCGCGGAAGGCGCGCGCGCTTCGCTTGCGGCGTTCTGGGAGGCGGTGGGCGAGAGCTCGCCCTTCCATCTGGATCTGCTGCACAACCTCAACCCTGCGGCGAATGGCGCAATGCGCGCGCCGCTCAACATGATGCTGGGCATCAGCCGGATGTTTTCGCCCTACCAGCTCAACCCCTTCGACCTCAATCCGCTGCGCGACGTGGTGCGTGCCCAGTTCGACTTCGAGCGCCTGCGCAAGAAGTGCCCGCTCAAGCTGTTCATCGCCGCCACCCACGTGCGTTCCGGCAAGGTGCGGCTGTTCCGCACGGGCGACATCAGCGAGGCCGGCCTGCTCGCCTCGGCGTGCCTGCCGACCATGCACCACGCCATCGAGATCGACGGCGAGCATTACTGGGACGGCGGATTCACCGCCAATCCGGCGATCTACCCGCTGATGTACGAGTGTTCGACGCCCGACATCATGCTGGTGCTGCTCAACCCGCTGATGCACGACGAGGCGCCCCGCAGCGCGCCCGACATTGCTGCGCGCAGCATGGAACTCGGGTTTTCGACCACCTTCCTGCGCGAAATGCGCATGATCGCCCATGCCCGCAGCCACATCGCCGAAACGGACGGCTGGCTCCCGCGCGGCAATCTGGAGCGCAAGCTGATGCGGCTGCGCTTCCACCTCATCGAGGCGAAGGAACTCGCCGATGCCGGCGGGGCGAGCAAGCTCAACGCCTCGACCAGCTTCCTGACCCAGTTGCGCGACCTTGGCCGCGCCCGCGCCGATCGCTGGTTGCGGCGCTTCCGCCAGCATGTCGGCGCGCGCGCCTCGGTGGACGTGGAGCGCCTCTTCAGCTGAGCGGGGACGGTGCCCTGCCCCCTATCGTCGGGCGCCGGGACTGAATAGAATTACAGTCATGAATCTTGCCCCGGCCCCTGCTAACCCGTCTCCGGTCGACCTGCTCGACCGCCTCAATGCTGCGCAGCGCGAGGCCGTCGAACACGGCGTGGGCGAGGCTGCGGGCGCTGCGCCGGGGTCGCCGCTGCTGGTGATCGCCGGGGCGGGCTCGGGCAAGACCAATACCCTGGCGCACCGCGTCGCGCACCTGATCGCGCAGGGCGCGGACCCCGGGCGCATCCTGCTGCTGACCTTTTCGCGCCGCGCGGCGGACGAGATGGGGCGGCGCGTGCAGCGCATCCTGGCGCAGGCCGCGGCGGCACAGCCGTGGCTGGCGCACGTCGCACTGGCATGGTCCGGCACATTTCACGCCGTCGGTGCGCGGCTGCTGCGCGAATACGCCGGCCGCATCGGCCTGGACCCGGCGTTCACCATCCACGACCGCGAGGATTCGGCCGACCTGCTCAATCTCGTGCGCCACGAGCTCGGCCTGTCCAGCAAGAACAGGCGCTTCCCGCTCAAGGGCACCTGCCTGTCGATCTATTCGGCGGCGGTCAACACGCGCGCGCCACTGGCCGAGGTGTTGCAGGCGTCCTTCCCCTGGTGCGCGGAGTGGGAAGCGGAGCTGAAACGTCTCTTCCTCGCCTACGTCGAGGCCAAGCAGGCGCAGCAGGTGCTCGACTACGACGACCTGCTGCTGTACTGGGCGCAGATGCTGGCCGATGCGGCGCTGGCGCAGGAGATCGGCGGGCGCTTCAGCCACGTGCTGGTCGACGAGTACCAGGACACCAACCACCTCCAGGCGGCGATCCTGCTGGCGCTGAAGCCGGACGGCCGAGGCCTCACCGTGGTCGGCGACGACGCGCAGTCGATCTACGCCTTTCGTGGCGCCACCGTGCGCAACATCCTCGATTTTCCCGCCTGCTTCGACCCGCCCGCCCGCCGCGTCACGCTGGAGCGCAACTACCGTTCGACGCAGCCGATCCTGGCCGCGGCGAACGCGGTGATCGCGCTCGCCGCCGAGCGCTTCAGCAAGGACTTGTGGTCGGAGCGGGCGTCGACCGAGCGACCGCGCCTGGTGTCGGTGCGCGACGACGCCGACCAGGCGGCCTACGTGGTCGAGCGGGTGCTGGCGCGGCGCGAGGACGGGATCAAGCTCAAGCAGCAGGCGGTGCTGTTCCGGGCCGCGAGCCACAGCGCGCGGCTGGAGATGGAGCTCACGCGGCGCAACATCCCGTTCGTGAAGTTCGGCGGGCTGAAGTTTCTCGAGGCCGCGCACGTCAAGGACGTGCTGGCGCTGCTGCGCTGGGCCGAGAATCCACGCGACCGCGTGTCCGGCTTTCGCGCCATCCAGCTGCTCGCGGGCATCGGCCCGAAGACCGCGGCGCGGGTGCTCGACAACCTGTGCGCAGCGCCCGAGGGCTGCGCGCTGCTGGCCGAGCAGCCGGTGGCGGAGGCCGCGCGCGCGGACTGGGGCGTGTTCGCCGCCCTGATCGCGCGCGTGACCGATCGGACTTCGCCCTGGCCGGCCGAGTTTGAGCTCGCCTGCCGCTGGTACGAGGCGCAGATGCCGCGCCTGTACGAGGACGCGCCGATCCGCCTGCTCGACATCCAGCAGCTCGCGCGCATCGCCGCCACCTATCCGAACCGCCAGCGCTTCCTCACCGAACTGACGCTCGACCCGCCCAGCGCCACCAGCGACGAGGCGGGCGCGCCGCTGCTCGACGAGGACTACCTCATCCTGTCCACCATGCACTCGGCCAAGGGCCAGGAGTGGCGCGCGGTGAGCGTGCTCAACGTGGTCGACGGCTGTATTCCGTCCGACATCGCCACGAGAAATTCGGCCGAGATCGAGGAGGAGCGTCGCCTGCTGTATGTGGCGATGACGCGCGCAAAGGACCACCTCGAACTCGTCGTGCCGCAGCGCTTCTACGTCACCCAGCAACAGGGCATGGGCGATCGCCACGTCTATGCCGGGCGCACGCGCTTCATCCCCAACCGACTGCTGGAGCGCTTCGAGCAACTCAGCTGGCCGCCCCCGCCGCCCGAGCTGCAGGGTTCGCCGGCCTCGCGCCAGGCGGCGATCGACCTGGCGGCGAAGATGCGCGACATGTGGCGCTGAGCGCTGGCCGGGAGGTACGCGGCTACGCCCGGCCTCGCTCGGGCGTGCAGGCTGCGGGGCGCACTACGCCGACTCACCCCGTTGCCCAGCCGCTGCATTGCCTTGCGCAACCTGCTCCGCCTGGACCTTCCAGCGCGGCTGCGGCGCGCCTTCGTCGGGCGCCGGCCAGCCCTCGCGCTGCGCGTCGCGGTCACCATCGCTCGCTTCGGTCTGATCGTGGAACAGGTGCACCTGAGTCGCGTAGGGCATGTCGATCCGGGCATCGTCCAGCGCCCGCTTGATCGCCGCGAGCACCGCGGCACGCACGTGGGTGACGTCGGTGCGACGGCTGCTCGTCCACCAGCGCGCGCGGATGGTGACCCAGCTTGCCGCCAGATCCCAGGTCAGGGCTTCGGGAGCCGGATCCTTCTCCACGCCTTCGATTCCGCCGACCGCCTTGCGAATCACTTCGCAGGCGCGGTCGATGCTGTCGCCGTAGCCGATGCCGACGTCGTAGTCGCTGCGGCGCTTATCATGCGCCGTCTTGACCAGGACCGCGTTGGTATAGATATCGCTGTTGGGGATGACGATGCGCTGGCCGTCGTAGGTCTTGATGATCGTCGCTCGCGTCTCGATGCGCTCGACCGTGCCCTCGTGGCCGTTGACCTCGATCTGGTCCCCGATCTCGAAGGGTTGGCGCAACAGGATGAGCAGGCCGGCAAGCCAGTTCTGCAGGATGTCCTTGAACGCGAAGCCGATCGCGACCGAACTCACGCCCAGCCCGGCGATCAGGTCGCCCGGTCTCAGGGTCGGTATCACGATGGTCGCCGCGAGCAGGAATCCGAGCAGGAGTACCACCCACTTCACGAAGCCACCGAGCACTTCGCCCAGGTTGTCACGCCCGCGGCGGGACGACTGCCGCTTGGCGAATTTTCCTGCAAGCACCGCGGCCCCCCAGAACGCCGCCAGCAACAGCAACGCCAGGACGATGTTCGGCAGCAACCGGATGCCGCCGTCGATCCAGGCGTCGATGCGCTCCATCGCCATCCCCAGGTCGAGATCGAGCTGCTGTGGCAGATCGCCGGCCTGCCGCGAACCGGTTGCTGCTTCGACATGCTGCACCATGGGCTTGGTCCCTCCAGAATGGGCGAGCAGTCCCCGGCGCGCCAGCGGCGCCGGCCCAGCGAAAGGCTTTCGGACGGCCATCGGGCCGCGGCGATCGTTGGGGCTGCTGTAATCGATTCGTCTTGTCGGGTCGAGTCGCAGTGAATGCGCGCTTGCCTGTGCCGTCGAGGCTGCTGTGGCGACTCGCTCACCGTCTCAATATAGACAGGGTGGGTGGCAAGTGCTCGGCAGGACGACGGTCGATCGGGCGCGAGTGGGACCGCGCACCGGCCGGTGTGGCGACGGGAAACTGCCGCAGGTCTACCGATTTGCCAGATCGGGCTCGCCGCAATGGGCGAGGATGTCGTTGCGCACGCCGTCGCGCAGGGCGAGCACGCCATGCCAGTCCTCGCCCTCGGGTACGATCGGCGGGCAGATCGTGACGCTGAGCGCACCGCGGCGTGGGCGCCAGGAGTCGCCGGGCAGGATCTTGCGGGTACCGGTGATCGCGATCGGCACGACCGGAAGCCGGTTCTGCGCCGCGACCTGAAAGCCTCCGAGCCGGAACGCCTGCAGGCCCGGGCGCGCGGTGAATGTGCCTTCGGCAAAGAACAGCAGCGGCGGCGTGGCGGGGGCGATGGCGGCGAGCGCCTGCGCATCGGCGACGCCCTGGCGCGAATCGAAACGATCGACGAATCGGGCGCCCATGCGCTCGAACAGAGGCCGCATGAGCGGATTGCGCTTGAACTCGGCCTTGGCGACGAAGGCCACCGGATGTGGCAGGGCCGCGCCAAGAACCAGGCCGTCGGCGTAGCTCGCGTGATTGACCACCATCACGCAGGGGCCGGTGGGCAGGTGCTCGAGGCCCTCGACCCGCAGCGGGCAGCCGATGAGGGCGCGAAAGGCACGCGCCAGCGCGTGAGTCACCGTCCAGCGCTGCTCGAGCCGCGGCAGCGTCAGGATCCCCAGCGCTGCGACCGGCGCGAGCAGGGCGAAGCAGGTCCACACCCAGGTGCCGTAGATCAGGCCGCCGCCGTGGCGAACGCCGCTGCCCAGCCGGCCGCGCAGGCTCGACGCCCACAGCCGCAGCGCCTGCAGCCACGGCGCGCGCGTCGCGGCGCCGAGATTGCCGTGCAGGTAGGCGTCGCGGATCGCCGCACGCCGGATCTTGCCGCTCGAGGTCTTGAGCACCGCGTGCGGCGGTGCGAGCACGACGACATCGGGCGGCAGGCCGAGCTGGTCCGAGGCGGTGGCGACGATGCGGCGCTCGAGCGCCTGGCGAGCGTCGGCCTCGCTTTCGCGCGTTTCGGCGACGACGACCAGTTGCTCGCCGGCGTGGCCGGCGTCAGCCACGCCGAAGGCCGCCACGCAGCCCTTGCGGATGCCGGCAAGGTCGCCGACCGCCTGCTCGAGGTCGTAGGGGTAGAAGTTGCGCCCGCCGCGGATGATCAGGTCCTTGGCGCGACCGGTGAAATAGACCTCGCCGTCGGCGAGATAGGCGTAATCGCCGGTCACCAGCCAGCCGTCGTGGAACAGCGCGGCGGTCGCCTCCGGATTGCGGTAATAGCCGCAGGTGGCCGACGGCCCGCGAAACTCGAGGCTGCCGACGATGCGGTCCGGCAACTCGCCGCCGGCCTCATCGACGATGCGCAACTCGTGGCCCGGCAATGCCGCTCCGCATGAGACGAAGTGCATTGCAGCCCTGTCGCCGGGCGGCACGGGGTCGGCCCGGCCGCGGGTCATCAGGGCCTCGCGCGCGACGTCGTCGATGCGTGCGCCGCGACCGGGCGGCGTCACCGTAAGGCCCACCGAGCACTCGGCCAGTCCATATACCGGCGCGAGCGTTTCCCGCCGCAGGCCGTAGCGCCCGAAGGCGGCGGCGAAGCGCTCCAGGGTGTCGGGGTTGACCGGCTCCGCGCCGTTGGCGGCCAGCCGCCACGACGACAGGTCGAGGCCCGGCAGGACCTGGTCGGCGAGGCGTTTCACGCACAGGTCGAAGGCGAAGTTCGGCGCCGCGGTGACGGTGCCGCGGTGGTGGTGGATCGCCCACAGCCAGCGCTCGGGGCGGGCGAGGAAATCGAGCGGCGACATCAGCACCAGCGGGAAGGCGTGGTAGAGGCTGCCCAGCCAGGCGCCGATCAGCCCCATGTCGTGATACAGCGGCAGCCAGCTCACGCCGACGTCGGTCGAGCTCAGGCCGGCCGCGCGCCCCCAGGCGCGGATGTTGGCGAGCAGGTTGGCGTGCGTCAGCATCACGCCCTTGGGGGCGCCGGTCGAACCCGAGGTGTACTGCAGCAGCGCGAGGTCCTCGGCGCTGACGGGCAGCCTCGGTACGGTCGGCGCGTCGAGGTCGGCGGGCGTGAGCACACGGTCGAGCGTGGGGCACAGGCCGGTGAGCATGCGCGCGAGCGGGCGCACGCGGTCGAAGGTGATCAGCAGGCGCGCTTCGCAATTGCGCAGGATGCCCGCCTGGCGGCGCAGGTGATCCTCGAGCTGGGCCGGCCGCGCCGGCGGATAGATCGGCACCGGCACGGCACCGGCGACGAGGATGCCGAAGAAGCAGTGGAAGAACTCGAGCCCGGTGGGCAGCATGAGCGCGACGGCACTGCCCGGGGCGATGCCCGAGTGCGCCAGCGCACCGGCAACGCGGTCGGCGGCGGCGGCGAGGGCGGCGTAGCTCAGCGTCTCGGCCTCGTCTTCGTCGCGGTAGAAGGTGACATGGATACGGTCGGGGTGACGCGCGACATGCCAGTCCAGGGCTTCGATCAGGGTCGTCGCGCGATCGGGCTCGCCTTCGGCCTGTTCGGGACCGGGCAGGCGATTCCCGGCCGCCGGTGCGACCGGGGCGGGACGGTGCCCGGCCACTTCGAGCGCACCCAGCAACTGGCGCGGCGTCTCGGCCGTACCCAGCACCTCGGCGGGAAAACGGACGTCGAAGCTGCGTTCGATGCGCGCGAGCAGTTCGACGCGGGCGAGGCTGTCGAGGCCGAGGTCGCGGTCGAGCTTGCTGTCGAGCCCGGCACGCACCGTGGCTCCTGGCTGTAGCTCGCGGATGACGGCGTCGACGAGGCCCAGCAGCTCGTGGGCATCGCGCTGAACTCCGAGGCTTGCGGCTTGCGGCATGGATCCCTTTTGCTCAGGCGCCGGAAAGCGCCCACCCGGCCCCTCGATATCGATCGGCCGAATGCGGGCGCAGCATCGGCTTCCTGCGTAGGACCGGCAAAGGCCCTAAAGGGTTTTCAGGTATTCGACGAGGGCGTCCTTGTCCTCGTCGGGCAGGTCGGTGCCGAAGGCGTGGCCCTGGTTGCCGCCGCCCTTGGCGCCGACCTCGTGCAGGGTGCCGATGCGCTCGGCCTCGGCGCCGCTGGTGACGAAGCCGACCCGCACCGGGTCGTACACGTCGTAGCCGCGCCAGAAGCTGGTGGGGCGCCGCGGTGGCGCCTCGAGCAGGTCGCGCAGGGTGGGTACCGAGCCGTTGTGCAGGTAGGGCGCGCGCAGCCAGATGCCGTCGAGGAAGGCGGCGATGTAGCCGCTGAGCGGCTCCTCGACCAGGCCGGGGCGCTCGATGCCCATGTCGCGCACGACCTTGTTCGCTTCGCGCGCAGCCTTCTCGTTCCAGGTGTCGATGCGGTCGCGGCTGGTGCCGACCTCGTTCAGCGGCACGACGGTGCCGGT
>JBFGZP010000028.1:0-18834 GCA_041586695.1 Thauera sp. | reverse complement strand
TATTCCTCGCGATTGGGTGATAGACCGATTCGGCACCAGATCCACTGCGGCAATCCCGCACTAGCTGCGGCAATGCCCGTCACCTCGAGACTTGCCCCCGCGCTTGCGGTTCCCAGTGAGGTAGCCATTCGGTTCCGGCAACCGGGAGCACCCGGAGGCGGTCTTGGGCCGAGGGGCGTCGCTGCGTGACGCAGGACGAAAAGAGGTGCTTCAGAGGCCTCGAAATGCCTCGCAAATCGGTTATCGGAGGGCCGTCGAAATTGCGCACCTCACCTATCTGAACTCACATCGTGACAGATATCACAGACAGCGACGCAGGTATCTGGCATGGAATCGTGCGCCGACGTGGACTAGTGTAAGTATGCGTAGTGCTTCTGCGTCTAAGAAGTGTGCGATGCATTGCGCGCACTACTTGATCCAACACCAAAAGGAGAAAATCACCATGCTCGCAACCAAGAAAATCTCGTCACGGTACGTAGTCGGTCTGCTGGCGGCATTGGTGCTCGCACCCTTGTCCGCTTACGCCGAGACCGTAAGCGGCAAGATCAATGGCCTGCAATGTGCGATCTCTGGCTTCGTCTGTCCTGTCGACCAGATCGACGCGATGGTGTCGCTCGAGCGGGATTTCGTCCTCCAGCAAGCCGACGGCACTTACTACACCCTGACCAATGTGGATCGCGGCGTGAAGGCGCGCTATGCCCTTCAGGAAGCAACCGCGACAGGGACTGTCAACAAGTTCTACAAGGCGATGGAAGTGGATACCCTGCAGGTCGGCGGCAAGACCGTCTGGTCGGCCAAGATGCAGGAGGAACTTGCGGCCGAAATGAGAAAGCGCCTCTACTCAACCCCGTGAGGCAGGTCACAGCCATTGAGCAAGTTCCACCTTCGATGCATTCCGTCCGCCCCGAAGGCAGCTTTTTTCCCCAGAGATGAGGGCAGGCTGACCTCGTGGGGCGGACCATATTCTCTGAGGGGGTCCAACAAGACGGACAAGACGGACTCGTCCAGCCCTGCTGCTTCGCCGGGCGAGCGGAGGTCGATCATGCACAGCCAACGAGTGCAGTACGCAATTCCTTTTCCCGACGACGGATCACGAGGAGCAGGCCACTTCACTGCGATGTGCGTGGGCCTGCTGCTTGCCCTGTGGGTGGGAATGAGCCCTGCCTACGCAGCCGATACCGGCGCTGCCGGGGCCAATGTGGCAACGCTCGACGAAGTCGCGGACATGCCTTCGGCGCCCGAGTTCGAGTTGACCGATACGCAGGGCAAGGTTCATCGCTTGTCCGAGTACCGTGGTCGGGTAGTGGTGGTGAACTTCTGGTCGGTCTGGTGTGCGCCATGCCGCAAGGAAATGCCTGCGATGCAGCGCGCGTGGGAGCAGGTGCGCGACCGCGATGTCCTGTTCCTCGGCGTCAATTTCGAGGACAGGCCGGACCAGGTTGCGCAGTTCTTTACCAAGATCTCGGTGGATTTCCCGATTCTCCTCGGCGGCGACCGCGCGATGCTGAAGTCGTGGTCCGTCAAGGGCCTGCCGACAACCTTCGTCATCGACGCGCAGGGACGCTTGCGTTACCAGGTCGTCGGCGAGTATCACTGGGATCAGCCTGAGGCCCTCGATGCACTGATGGCGGTGCGTGCGGCAGCACGGTAGCGCTTGTTGGGGCGACAGCGCTGCGCGCGCGCCGAAACAGCGCGGAAGTCGGGTGCGGCGAGCCCGCCGCACCTCAGCCGCCGCTTAGCGCCGCAACGATCATCAATTCCGTGGTCGAGGCGAGCGGTGCCTCGAGTGATTCCAGCGGCGCCCCGTCCGCGAAGATGCGGATGTGCGCACGGATGCGCTCCTGTTCGTCGATCATGCGAAAGCGAATACCGGGAAAGCGCATATCCAGCCAGTCCAGCAGCTCGCGCAGGCTCGTCGCCTCGCACTCCATGCGCGCGCACCCCTGCGTATAGGAATGGAGCGGGCTGGGGATGAGCACGATCATGCGGCTTCCGTCACGGCCGCGACCGACAGGATGGGAGGGAGGTGCCGCAGGATCGGCGACCAATTCGCGCCCTCGTCCGCGCTCATCCAGATCTCGCCGCTGGCGGTGCCGAAATACACCCCGACCGGATCGCAGTTGTCGGTGCAAAGCGCCTGGCGCTTGACGCTGAACCACGCGTTTTCGTGCGGCAGCCCCCGGTCCTGGCGCAACCACGTCGAACCGCCGTCTCTCGAGCAATACACCGCGGGCCGCCCGCCCGGGCTGGTGCGCGGCCAGACGTCGGTACCGTCCATCGGAAACACCCACAGGGTATCGGGATCGCGCGGATGCAGCGCGAGCGAGAAACCGATGTCACCGATATCGGCCGGCATCGACCGCCCGATCCGCACCCACTCTTCGGCCGGTCGGTCGAGGCGGTAGATGCCGCAGTGATTCTGCTGGTAGAGGCGGTCGGGGTTGGCGGGATGCAGGGCCAGGGCATGGGGGTCGTGGCCGAACTCGGGGTCCGGTTCGGGAAGGAAGCTCGCTTCCACCCCCCGGTTCAGTGCGCGCCAGGAGGCACCGTGGTCGGCGCTCTCGAACACGCCGCCGCTCGACAGCGCGATGTACAGGTGCGAGGGGTCGCGCGGGTCGACCAGAACCGCGTGGAGAATGGAGCCCTCCGGCACGTCCATCACTTTCGCTGCGATCTGCGGATAGAGCCCATCGTTGAATCCCGCAACGCCCTCCCAGGTCGCGCCGCCGTCGGCGCTGCGGAACAGGCCTACCGGCGAGGTTCCCGCGTACCAGACGCCGGGTTCGGTCGCATGGCCCGCGGCAAGACAGAACACGTGATCGACCGCGCGGCCGGTGTCGCCTTCTGCCGCCCGCGCGAAAGCAGGGGGTCGCCCCGCCTCGATCCAGCCTTCTTCGCCGCGGCGCCGGCGGTAGACGGTCGGTCCGATATGTCCGGGTTTGGCCGCGAGCAACATCGTCTCGCCGTCGCGCGGGTCGGGCGCGACATCATTCACCATCGATCCGAGAAAATGCGGCCCGTCGAGCCGCCAGGTCCGACGCTCGCGGTCGCCATGAACGAGAAAGGCCCCCTTGCGGGTGCCAACCAACAAACTAACGCGCTGCTTCGCAGCGGGCTTTTCGGTGCCGCCCATGATCAACTCCGGGTGGAAGACCGCGACAGTTCATGATAGCCGCCGATTGCGCGAATTTCCGCGCGACGGGGGCGGGCACGTGGGGCAGGACTGGAGCGCGGTGGCCGCCCTCCGTAGGCACGACCTCATTCCTGCATTCGCCCCCTGCGCGTCGCGGCAGAGAGCGCGCGGGGGTCGACCGCCGGCTTGCGGTGTTCCCTCAGGAGGTCCTCGGTGGCGAAACTGAAGCTGACGGGGTGCTTTGCTTCGACGCGGTAGAGCACCTTGAACAGCCAGGCGAGGTAGGCGGGATCGGCCATGTTCCCGAAAGCCTCGCGCTGCAGGAGCGGGACCTCGCGAAGATCGCGCAGGATCGACAGGACGATGCCCTGCACGATGTCGGGACCGTAGAAGACCTCCTCGAGGATGTTCACCGGGCGCTCCCCGATCGCCTTTTCGTCCGCATCGAGGAATTCGTGCTTCCACCGCACGCGCCACCATTTCTTCCCGCGATTTTCTTCGGCATCGATATAGCTGGAGCGACGCACCGGCGTCCCCCCGTACCGTAGCTTCAGCGTCGCAAGGGTGGCCGAGTCGATCGGCGCGAGCATGTCGTGCAGTGTTACCCAGCCGTCCTGGAGCACCTGGTCCATGGTGAAGACGAACTGGACGTCGCCATAGCGCGTAGCCATCGCACCTTCGCCCACCTCGACGCGGAAGAAGACGAAGTCCGTGTCCATCTTCTGAACGATGTCGGCGCCGGTGGTGAAACCCGACGCCCCTGGGACGTACCAGTCCATCAGGCTGTCGAGAGACCACAGCATGCCGACGTTGACTATTCCCTGCCGTCCAGCAAAGGAGGTGGCGTGCTTGAGGCGGAAGGGCAGGGCGAGGAGCCGGTCGTAGAGTTCGCGCTCTTCGCCCGTGAAGCCTTCGAGGCTGCGGCGCAGTGCGCGAAGATTCTCACGTGAGAGCGCGACGATGGACTGCTTCTCGCCCCAGATCGGCATGTTCATCGCCCTGCGGAAGATGCCGCCCTCCTTCAGCTTTCGGTAGGCGCGGCGCGAGTAGAGGAACTTCACCACCTTCTGCACCTTGCGCACCTCGTCCGCGGTGTAGCCGATGGGCGCCTTGCGTGCGAAGCGAAGGTCTGCCCGGCCGCATCGCGCACGATCCTCGCTTTCCTCGTCATCCAGCGCGTAGAACTTCTCGCGCGCCCTCTGGACGACCGTCGCGATGTTGAGCAGGCTCATGGCGTGGTCGCGAAAGAAGGCGGGCGTGCCGCCACCTCCTTCGCCCTGATAGTGCTCGAGGTCGACCAGGAGTTCGCCGCCGCCGCCCGCGCGGGCGAAGGGAGCGAGCCGGTCGACGATCTCTTCGAGCGCGAAGAGGTCGCGGGCGAATTCGTCCTCCCCCAGCCCGCTCACCAGGCGGTCGGCAATGACGCCCCCCTGGCGCAGCTGCGCGAGAAACGCCGACATGCGCATCCCGACGGTGGACGGCCCGGGCCTGTTCCCACTCGGCATGCCGGCCTCAGTCGGGCACTGCGACGGTGTCGCCGGTCTCGGCGTCGACGAGCTGGACGCGGTGCATCAGGTCGTCCGCCCCGAGCCAGGGCTGGGTGTCGTCGAAACCGTGCGAGATGCGCCTGCGCCCGGCCATGCTGGTGGCGAGGCGGCCGCGTCGGCTGCCGTCGACGACGACGTCCCACTGCCCGGCTGGCAGGGGCGACTTGAGCGCGAGCAGCAGGGTCTTGCTGTCGGCATCGCCGATCACGCCGGTGATCCAGTTGCCGGCGGTCGCCGCGCGCGCGGTCCCGATCCGGGCCGCAAGCGCGCGCCGGTAGAGGCTCTCGGATTCCTTCAGCGCGACTTCGGCTGCACGCAGGCGGACTTCCTGGGCGCGCATCTCCTCGGAGTACGGCTCGGTGCTCGGCAGGGCGCCGACCACCGCATCGAGGTAGAGGCCACTCGAGGCGAGCAGAAGCGTGTCCGGCTGCACCGCGGCCCGACGGTCGATGCTGGCGTGCCGAAGCCGCGCCGCGAGATCTTCGACGCGGGTGACACTGCCGGACGTAGTCAGGGCGCCCCGGCTGCGGGGTGCCGGAGAGGAGCGTGGCGCGAGCGGCGGCAGATTGAGCAAACCGACCGATCGGCTCGTCGCCGCCTCCGATGCGGCCGCGCCTGATCGCTTCGCAGGCGCCGATGTGTCCGGCACGCCTCCGCGCATTCGCTTCGACGCGGCGACCGGGGCTTCTTCGCCCGGGGCCTCCCCATATTCCTGGTTCAACAGGGTCTCGAGCGCCTCGACCACGCGTTCGAGGTAGCCTTCCCGGGCTGCATCATCGATTTCGAAGGGCAAACGGCTGCTCCGGAACTCACGCACGACCTCGGGCAGGTCCGCGAGGCCGAAGCTCACCGACTCGTAGACGCCGCTGCCGGCAATGATCTCGGTGCTCGGCACGACTTCGAACTCGAGCTCGTCCAGATAGATGCCGCCCGAGAACTGATTGTGGAGGCGGTAGAACATCAGATTGAGGGATCGTCCCTCGTTAATGTTGCGAATCGTGGCGCTGGTCTCGTCCTTGTTCTCGACTGTCGTCTTCGCGTTCGACGTCGCAGTGACCTCCTGGCGCGACTGCCGATTCACCGCCTGCGAGGCCTTCCTCGCGACCCTGCTCACCGACTGGCTGAAGTCCTTGAGCGAGGTATTGGTGCCGCCGCTCGCGCTCGCTTCTGCGGTAATCCCCAAGTAGCTGCCGGACACGGAGGTGCTGAACTGCAGGTTGCTCGAGCGCTCCTGTTCGGCACGGGTCTGGTCTTCCATTTCCGAGGCCAGGTCGTTCGTCTCCGAGCTGCTGAGATCGAAGACCGAAGTCGAGGACTTGCTGACGGTCGTCTCCTGCGCGTAGGACTTCGTCACGACGACGGTGCGCTGCTCGCCTGGCGCGAGGTTGACGCTGCTGACAAGTTCGCCGAGGTGGCTCGACTGCCAGACCATGCGGTACGACAGTCCCTCGCGCAGGGACAGGCGCGGCAGGACGTTCGGCGCCACGCCGGGCAGCGGCCGCTTGAAGACAGAGTACTTGGTCAGCGCGGACCGGCCGCTGATCGACTCTTCATGCACGGGCAGCATCACCACACAGCGCTGGCGGAAGGACTCGTTGTAGTCGCACTGTTCCATCACCGTGCGCAGTTGCATTCCGTCGGCCGTGACGAAGCCGGCCGGTCCCTTGCGGAACACGAAGACCTCCATGCCGTCCTGGCGAAGCTGGGTCTGTAGATCGGAAACCGGATCGCGAGAGGTGTCCACCTTCTTGTAGTCGGCAACCACCGCCGTGTGTTGCTGTCGGTAGGTCTGCGACCGGCTGGACGTGCCGACCGTCCACCACAGGAACTTCTTCGCGCTGCGTATGGTGCGCGTATGTTGTGTGGTCCAGCGCGCGGTGCGCCGATACTGGGTATAGATCTGTCCGGGCTCCACCTTCGTCGGTTTTTCCGCGCCCGGGAACTTGAAGTCTGCATTGTCCAGAAAGAGGTAGAAGCCGAGGTCGGCCGCCTGCGATGCGAGCCGTTCGAGCCGGCGATCGACTTCGTATTTGCGCATCTGCAGGCGCAGCGATTTCTCCTGCAGCCGCTCGATGGCGTCGACGTCGAGGTTCTGGGCGATGATCTCCGAGATTGCCTTGGTGGTCGCGGTGGCGACATTACCGGTCAATTCCTTTGCGAACGTGCGCTGCAGCAGCAGTTCGTTGAATGTGCGATGGATGAGCGCCGGGCGCAGGTCGATCTCGGAGAAGTCGGTGTAGAGGGTCTTCGCCTGTACCTCGGTGGCGAAGACCAGCTCGACGCCTTCCACCTGCTTCCACGCCTCTTCGTAACCAGCGACCGTGGCGAATTTCTCGTGTGCGAGCGATTCGCCTTCTCGTGGCAGCAGCAGATACCACCGACCACTGACGTGTTGCAGGGCGACATCGGTCTGCGGCGTTTGATCGGCCGGGCAGCTGATCCCTTCGGCCGCCGGCTGGCCTGCCTCGCCGGGCTCGGGTAGCCTCGTGCGGTAGACCTTCAGGCCGGTCGTCGGCGCCTTCGGGTCCGGGCTCAGGTCGATCTTCGCGATGCGCGGCGACGCCCCCGTCACCAGAACCGCGAGCGCCGCGTCGGTCAGCGGGCCTCTTAGTCCCCAGGACTGCTCGAAGTATTCCCGGATGGCGGCGACCGAAACTTCGCCATCGGTCGCGACGTCACGCAGGATGTCACCCCACGGAATATCGACCTCGCGCTTGCGGCGGAAGGACAGGACTGGCGGCGCCTCGCGCGAGTCGACCGGCTCGCGCACGCCGATGTAGCTGCCAAGGCCGCGTTCGCCTGCACCTATGGTAATCAGTTCGCTACGTTCCGGGACACCTTGCAGGCCTGCTTCGAATGGGGTCATCTGGGCTCCTTTGCCTTGAAATAGAAGGCTTCGCTCTGCACTCCCGCGGTGGAAGGAAACAACTCGGCACACGTGTGCAATGCCCGAGCGGGCGGTTCGCTCTCGTCTGGAGCATAGGAGAGATGTCGCGTGAAATCCAAAGGCATTTCCGTAACATGCTGAAGAAATTTCCAGAAATGCTTGTCTCATGATGGGCCCCGGCTGCCCGGCACGACCCCGAAGTGACGCAAGGCCCGGTCCCGGAGTTCCGGCCCACGGCGGCATCGACCAGGCGGCCGAGGCGAAGGGTGGGTGCCGGGGCGGGCGACAGCTATCATCAGATGACCTCGAACGCCACAAGCCGCCCCGATGCGCCCGAAACCACCACCGCACTACCTCGACGGCTATCCGCCAGGGCTGGTCGCCCAAGTCCAGCGATTGATCGAACAGGATCGCCTTGCCGCGGTCATGCTGGAAAAATATCCAATGCCGCATTCGGTGCGCACGGACAAGGCGCTCTACGATTACGTGCTTGACATCAAGGCTGACTACCTGCGCAACGCCGGGCAGTTGAGCAAGGTGGCTTTCGACAACAAGCTGCACGTGATCCGCAACGCCCTGGGAACGCATACCAGCATATCCCGCGTGCAGGGTTCGAAGCTGAAGTCGAAGCGCGAGATCCGGATCGCGACCGTGTTCAGGGAGATGCCACCGGAGTTCCTGCGCATGATCGTCGTGCACGAGCTCGCCCACCTGAAGGAGCGCGAGCACGACAAGGCCTTCTACCAGCTGTGCCGGCACATGGAGCCCGCCTACCACCAGCTGGAGTTCGATCTGCGCGCCTACCTGAGCTATCTCGACGCGACCGGGCGGCCGCTGTGGTCGAGCGCTGCTCCCGGCGCAGGCCCGGGCGCGGGCGGGTAGCCTGCGGGGGCGCGCTGCAGACCCGCGTCGCGCGCAGGCGTATCAGTTCTCGAGCGCGCGCACCTTCACCGGCTTGCCCTTCACCCTGCCCGCCGACAGGCGGCGCACGGCGTCGCGGGCGATATCGCGCGCGACGGCGACGTAGGTAGTCTGGTCGGTGACCGTGATCTTGCCGATCTGGTCGCGCGTGAAACCCGCTTCGCCGGTGAGGGCGCCCAGTACGTCCCCCGGGCGGATCTTGTCCTTGCGCCCGCCGAGGATCTGCAGCGTCACCATCGGCGGCACCAGCGGCGAGTCGTCACCGCCTTGCAGCGAGCCCAGGCCATGCCACTCCGGATCGCTCCCCAGCATCTGCGCGATCGTGTCCACCCTACGCCTGTCGGCCGGGCTGCACAGGCTCAATGCCCAGCCGTCCTCGTCGCCGCGGCCGGTGCGGCCGATGCGATGGATGTGGATCTCGGGGTCGGGCGTGACATCGACGTTGATGACCGCCTCGAGCTGGGCGATGTCGAGCCCGCGTGCGGCCACGTCGGTCGCCACCAGCACCGAGCAGCTGCGGTTGGCGAACTGGATCAGTACCTGGTCGCGTTCGCGCTGGTCGAGGTCACCGTTCAGCGTCAGCGCCTGAAAGCCCTGAGCCTGCAGTTCGTCCAGCAATGCCCGACACTGCTGCTTGGTGTTGCAGAAGGCCAGCGTGCTGACCGGACGGTAGTGCCTGAGGAGGGTGCCCACGGCCTGGAGTCGTTCGTCGTGCCTGATCTCGTAGAAGCGCTGGCGGATCTTGCTGTCGTCGTGTCGTTCGGTAAGCTTCACCTCCTGCGGCACGCGCAGGAAGCGCGCGGCCAGACGGGCGATGCCATCGGGATAGGTCGCCGAGAACAGCAGGGTCTGGCGCTGAACCGGGCAGCGCTCCGCGACGAAGGCGATGTCGTCGTGGAAGCCCATGTCCAGCATGCGATCGGCTTCGTCGAGCACCAGGGTGTTGAGGGCGTCGAGCTTGAGACTGCCGCGCTCCAGGTGATCCATGATGCGCCCCGGTGTGCCGACGACGATGTGGGCGCCATGCTCCAGGCTCGCCCGCTGCGGGCGCATCGTGGAACCACCACACAGCGCCAGGATCTTGATGTTGTCCTCGAAGCGTGCCAGGCGACGGATCTCCTGCGTGACCTGATCGGCAAGCTCTCGCGTCGGGCACAGCACCATGGCCTGCACCGCGAAGCGGCGCGGGTTGAGCCGGGTGAGCAGGGTCAGCGCGAACGCGGCGGTCTTGCCGCTGCCGGTCTTCGCCTGCGCGATCAGGTCGTGTCCGGCCAGCGCCAGGGGCAGGCTGGCGGCCTGGATCGGCGTCATCGTCCGGTACTCGAGCTGTCGCAGGGTTGACTGCAGCGCAGGCGCCAACGGCAGTTCGTCGAAGGAGGGCCCCGCGGGGGGTGTTGCGGGCGCGGATGCGGGCTGGAAAGAGCAAGAAGGGGGCGATTCGGTCATGCCCGATTATCCGCCGAGTGGCGGCCTGTTCCCTGAAAAATCTTCATGAGGCTCCACCGATCGACCTGGCTCGCGTGGCTGGGGCCATGATCCGTTGTAGTCTGGCCAAGCTGTCGGTTAGGCTTTCACTGCCAGCGAGGGCACGGGGACGAGCGACAGCGGCCGAGGAGCAGCCGGGCCGCAGGAGCCAGGGAGTCACAAGGGGAGGGGCGCATGACGATGCCGGTCGGGAAAGCCTTTGTCGGCATGGTGTGCACACGCACGCTCCTGCTCGCGCTGCTCTGGTGGGCGCTGGCGGGCGAAGCCGCATGGGCCTTCGGTGTGCCGATCGTCCTTCTCGCCCTCGGTGCCAGCCTCGCACTCCAACCCGCACCACGGGTGCGGCTTCGTCCAGCGGCTCTGCTGCGCTTCGCTGCCTTCTTCGTCGTCCAGTCGGTGCGCGCCGGCATCGACGTGGCGCGGCGGGCGCTGTCGCCGTGCCCTTCGCTGGCGCCGGCGCTGCTCGACTACCGTCTGCGTCTGCCGCCGGGCGCTGCGCGCGTGTTTCTGGCCGACACCGTAAGCCTGTTGCCGGGCACGCTCAGCGCCGAACTGGTCGGCAATCTGCTGCGGGTTCACGTGCTCGACGAGCGCATGCCCGTCGAACTGGGCTTGCGCGCCACCGAGACGCGGGTTGCGGCATTGTTCGGAGCGACATTGAGTCAGCCCCCGGAAGGGCACTGAGCCCGGGACCCCACAACCGCTCGCGCCCCTTCAGCAGGCCAACTTGAGATGGAGGATCCGATGGACCAGCTTCATCTTGCACTCGCGCTGTTCCTGATCCTGAACATCGCCGCCGGCCTGGTGCGCATCCTGCGCGGGCCGACTGCAGCCGACCGCATGCTGGCCGCACAGTTGTTCGGGACCAGCGGCGTGGCCGCCTTGCTGCTGCTCGCCGAGGCCCAGGCCATGCCGGTCCTGCGCGACGTGGCGCTGGTGTTCGCGGCGCTGGCCGTGCTGGCGACTGCCGCCTTCGTCAAACGCGTGGCGCGCACCGCCGGCCGGAGCCCGTCGTCGTGAGCGCGCTCGATCTCTTTTCCGTGGCACTGCTCGCCGCCGGCGCGTTCTTCTTTCTGGCCGGCACTTGCGGGCTGCTGCGCTTCCCCGACGTCTATACGCGCCTGCATGCGGTCACCAAGGTGGACAACCTCGGCCTGGGCTTCGTCGTGTTCGCTCTCATGCTGCAGGCCGGCTCCTTTGCCCTGGTCCTCCGCCTCGCGCTGATCTGGATCCTGGCACTTGCGGCGAGCGCCACGGCGAGTTACCTGGTGGCGAACAATGCGCTGAGAAATGGCGTGCGTCCGTGGCGACAGCGCTCGGAGGAGAGCCGGTGAGCGCACTGCCGTGGCTGCTCGACGCCGTCCTTGCGGCCGCGCTCGTCTGGGTCGCATGGCGCGCGCTCGCCAGCGCGGATCTGTTCAAGGCGGTGGTGTTGTTCATCGTCCTCGGCCTGCTCATGGCAATCGCCTGGGCGAGGCTTGTCGCGCCCGATCTGGCGATCGCCGAGGCCGCGATCGGTGCCGGACTGACCGGCGTGCTGCTGCTCGACGCCGTCGGCCACCTGCGCGCCCGCTCCGGCCGGGAGAAGGGCAGGTGAGCGGGTTACACCTGGTCGCCGGGAAGACCCTGCGGCACCTGGTTGCTGCGGCATCGCTGCTGCTGGCCCTCACGCTGGGCTGGGTGATGATCGATCTGCCGACCCCGGCCAGCGCGCTATCGGACCTGGTCGAGCGCCGGCTCGGCGACAGCGGCGTGAGGCACCCGGTGACGGCGGTCCTGCTGAATTTTCGCGGCTACGACACCCTGCTCGAGATCACGGTCCTGCTGCTCGCGGTGCTGGGCATGCTGGCGCTGCGCGATGCGGACGACGAAGCCGCGCGAGCGCTGCCGGCGGACCCGAACGCGGTGCTCGCCGCGATGACGCACGTCCTCGTACCGCTGCTGGTGGTAGTCGCCGGATACCTGCTGTGGGCAGGCGCGCATCGCGCCGGCGGAGCATTCCAGGCCGGCGCGTTGCTGGCCGCGGCGGGCGTGCTGCTGCAGTTCGCCGGCCGGCCGCAGGTCGTGCTGCCGGCGCTTGCGCTGCAGCGCGCCGGCTTGTTCCTCGGCTTTGCCGTCTTTCTGAGCGTCGCCCTCGGCCCGCTTCTCGCCGGCGGCGCCCTGCTGGAATACCCGCGCGCGTGGGCCGGCGCCCTGATCCTGCTCATCGAATCGACGCTCAGCATCTCGATCGGGCTGATCCTGCTCAGTCTCTTCAGCGGCGCGCCGGCTCGGAGGCGGCCTTGAGCTCTGGCCTGCTTTACGCACTCGCCGGCGGCGCGCTGTTCGCGCTGGGCCTGCACGCGCTCATCGTGCATCCGCACCTGCTGCGCAAGATTCTCGGCTTCAACGTAATGGGCAGCGGCGTCTTCCTCGTGCTCGTAGGCCTCGCCCAACGCGGCGGCTCTCCCGACCCGGTGGCGCAGGCGATGGTGCTGACCGGCATCGTCGTCGCGGTGAGCGTGACCGCGCTGAGCTGCATCCTGATGCGCCGGCTCTTCGCCCTCGGACGCTCGACCACGCTCGACGAGACGGACTGAACGCCGGCATGCAGGCGCTCCTTGCCCTCGACCTGCTCCCCTGGCTGATCGTGCTGCCACTGGCGTTCGCGACCGCGTCGTTCCTGCTTGGCGCGCACGCCGCGCGTGCAATCGCGCCGGCAGGGCTTGCACTCGGCCTGGTCGCGGCCGGTTGTCTGGCCTGGCAGGTCGCGGGCGCCGGCCCGCAGCGCCAGGCGCTCGGCGGCTGGGAAGCGCCGCTCGGGATCACGCTCCACGCCGACGGCCTCGCCGCCCTGATGCTGTCGATGACCGCGGTGGTGGCGATGCCCGTCGGCCTCTATGCACGTGCGTACTTCAGGCACCGGCCAGGCGGGGTGCATTTCTGGCCGCTGACCTGGTTCCTCATCGCCTCGATGAACGCACTCTATCTTTCGGCCGACGTGTTCAACCTCTACGTCACGCTCGAAATGCTCGGGCTGGCGGCCGTCGGCCTGGTCATGATCGGCGGAGGTGCCGCGGCGCTCGAAGCCGCGATGCGTTACCTGCTGGCGGCGGTCGCAGGCTCGCTGTTCTACCTCCTCGGAGTGGCGCTGCTTTATGGCGCGCACGCCACGCTGGACCTCGCACTGCTGGCGGTCCGGCTCGTGTCCGGGCCCCATGCCGCGCTCGCGGCCGCGCTGATGACGATCGGGCTGATCGTCAAGACCGCCCTGTTTCCGTTGCATTTCTGGCTGCCTCCGGCGCACGGCGGCGCGACCCCGCCGGTGAGCGCGTTGCTGTCCGCGCTAGTCATCAAGGCATCTTTCTACCTGCTGGTGAGGCTGTGGCTCGACCTCTTCGGCACGCTCGATACCGTCGCTGCAGGCCAGCTGCTGGGCGCACTCGGCGCAGCCGCTATCCTGTGGGGCTCGTTGCTGGCCTTGCGCGAGAAGAAGCTCAAGATGTTGATCGCCTACTCCACGATCGCGCAGACAGGCTATCTGTTCCTGTTCTTTGCGCTGGTGACCGCGGATCGGGTCGGAGGGGCCGGAAGTGCGCTTGCCGGCGGCGTGTATCAGGCCTTGTCGCATGCCGCGGCGAAGAGCGCGATGTTTCTCGCCGCCGGCGGCATGATTGCCTCGATGGGGAGCGATGTCATCGCGCGCCTCGACGGCCTCAGCACGCGCTTGCCGGTGAGCCTGTTCGCCTTCGCCCTGGCCTCTGTCTCGCTCGTCGGCCTGCCGCCGTCGGGCGGTTTCATCGCCAAGTGGCTGCTGCTCGACGCCGCGCTGGCGACCGGGCAGTGGTGGTGGCTGGTCGTCATGGTCGTCGGTGGGCTGCTCACCGCGGCCTATGTCTTCCGTGTCCTACGCCATGCGTTCCTGCCGGCATGCCAGGGCAAGGTCTTCCAGCCCGTGCCGCGCACGCTCGAGCTCAGTGCCCTGGCGCTCGCCCTCGTTTCGCTGCTGCTCGGCCTTACTGCCACCGCTCCGCTGGCCTTGCTCGCCGGGGACCGGGCGTGAGCCTGAACGAGGCCCTTCCGCTTCTGGTCGTGGCGACCTCGCTTCTGACCGGGCTGGCGATCTTCTTCCTCGCAGAAGGGCAGCAGCGGCTGCGCATCGGCCTGAATCTGGGCGGCGCCCTGGCCAAGCTCGCGCTCGTCGCCTTCATGCTCCGGGGCGTCTGGCAGGGGCAGCATTACGAGATTCGCTACCCGGTGCTGCCCGGGATCGACTTCGTGCTGCGCGCCGATGCGCTCTCCATGGCCTTCGTCACGCTGTCGGCCGTGTTGTGGCTGTTCACCACGATCTACGCCATCGGCTATCTCGAGGGTTCGCCGCACCGCTCGCGCTTCTTCGGCTTCTTCAGCCTGTGCGTGACCGCGACGGTCGGCATCGCCCTGGCCGGCAACCTGCTGAGCTTCTTTCTCTTCTACGAGTTCCTTACGCTGGCAACCTACCCCTTGGTTGTGCACCGGGGCACGGACAAGGCCATGCACGCCGGCAACATCTACCTCGCGTACACGCTCGCCGGCGGGGCAATCCTGCTGGTTGGCGTGGTCTGGCTGTACCACCTGCTCGGCAATGTCGAGTTCACCCAGGGCGGTGTGCTTGCGCGCCTCCCCGCGGATCACCACGACCAGCTGATCGTGATCTTCGCGCTGCTGGTCGCCGGCCTCGGGGTCAAGGCCGCACTGTTCCCGCTGCACGGCTGGCTGCCGGCAGCCATGGTCGCGCCGGCACCGGTGTCCGCGCTGCTGCACGCTGTCGCCGTGGTGAAGGCCGGCGCTTTCGGCATCGTTCGCGTGATCTACGACGTCTACGGGATCGAATTCGCGGCCGACCTCGGTTTGCTCTTGCCGCTTGCCGTAGTGGCATCGATCACCATTCTCTACGGTTCACTGCGTGCGCTGACCCAGGACGGCCTCAAGCGCCGGCTGGCGTTTTCGACCGTGAGCCAGGTGTCGTACATCGTGTTGGGCGCGAGCATGTTCGGGCCGATCGGCACGATCGGCGGACTGGTGCATCTGGTACACCAGGGCATCATGAAGGTGACCCTGTTCTTCTGCGCGGGCAACCTCGCCGAGACGCTCGGCATCCACCGGGTGAGCGAGATGGCCGGCGTCGGACGACGCATGCCCTGGACGATGGGGGCGTTCACCGTCGCCGCCTTCGGCATGATCGGCGTACCGCCGATGGCCGGCTTCATCAGCAAGTGGTATCTCGGGCTCGGGGCGCTCGACGCGGCCATGCCCTGGGCCCTGGCAGTACTCGTCATCAGCAGCCTGCTCAATGCCGCCTACTTCCTGCCTGTCGTGTACACCGTCTGGTTCCGGCAGCAGGACAAGCCGTGGCCTTCCGAGGCACGCACCGGGCGCCTGGAGACCGACTGGACCCTGCTGCTGCCGCCCGTGCTCACCGCCTTGCTCACGCTGGGCCTCGGCCTGTTCGCCGTCGCGGCATTCAGCCCGCTGGAATGGGCGAAGCTCGTCACCGTCCGGGAGTACCAGCGGTGAGCGTGCTGCTGCTCGCCGCGATCCTGCTGCCGCTCGCGCTGGCGGCGCTGATGCCGGTACCCGGTTTGCGGGCCATCGGGCTCGCCGGCGCGCCGTGGGCGGCGCTGCCGGCGCTCGTGCTTGCGCTCATCGGGGCGCCGGACATGATCATCGAGATCCCCTGGCTCCTGCTCGGCGCGCGCTTCGGTCTGGATGCGACCGCAGGTCCGTTCCTGTTCTTCACCGCCTCGCTCTGGCTCTGCGCCGGGTTCTACGCACGCGGCTATCTCGCCGCCGATCCCGGACGCGAGCGCTTCACCGGTTTCTTCCTGCTCGCCTGCGCCGGTAACCTCGGCCTGATCCTGGCCCAGGATGTCGCGAGCTTCTATCTGTTTTTCGCCCTGATGAGCTTTGCCGCGTATGGGCTCGTGGTGCACGACGGCGGGCAGGCGGCACGGCGTGCGGGCCGCGTCTACCTCGTCATGACGGTGATCGGCGAGGCCCTGCTGGTGGCAGGTTTCATCCTGCTCGTAAGCGTCACCGGCACCCTCGATCTCGCCCGCGCGGCAGCGCCGTCGCCGCTCACCGGGGCAGGGGTCGCCAGCGCGATGCTGCTGTTCGCCGGCTTTGGCATCAAGGCCGGCGCTGTGCTGTTGCACATGTGGCTGCCGCTGGCGCATCCGGTGGCGCCGACACCGGCGAGCGCAGTACTGTCGGGCGCGATGGTCAAGGCCGGGCTGCTCGGCTGGTTGCGTTTTCTTCCGCTCGGCGCAGAGGCGTTTCCGATGGCCGGCGCACTCATGGTCGCCGCGGGTGGAGCCGCTGCCTTCTACGCAGTGGCGATCGGCGTGACGCAACGCAACCCGAAGGTGATTCTCGCTTATTCGACCATCAGCCAGATGGGCATCATGACCGTGGGCGTCGGTGCCGGCCTGCTCGCGCCGGCGGCCTGGCCGGCGTTGCTGCCGGCACTCGCGGTATACGCCCTGCATCATGCCTTCGCCAAGAGTTCGCTCTTTCTCGGCGTCGGGCTGGCGAAGCACTCGGCGGGCAGACGCGGGCTGGTCCTGGTCGGGCAGTTGCTCGCGGCGCTGGCGCTGGCCGGGGCGCCCCTGAGCAGCGGCGCGCTGGCCAAGATCGAGCTCAAGGACGCCATGATGGGGCTGCCAGCGCCCTGGCATGGCGGGCTGGCGTGGCTGCTGGCGTTCGCCGCCGCGGCCACGAGCCTGCTCATGATCCGCTTCCTGTCGGTCACCGGCAGCGGGCGTCCGGCTGCGGCGGAAGGCCGGGCGGCACCCTGGCCGGCGTGGATTCTGCTGTGGTTGTTGTGGCTTGTCGGTGTGGTCGTGGTCGGCGCGGATGCGGGCGAGTTGGCGAGCCTTCATCAACTGGCCCGCACATTGGCGCCGGTGGCGCTGTGGGCCGCCGCGTGGCCGGTCGCCCTCGGCGCGGTGGCCGCCGCCGTGATCTTGCTGCCTGTGCTCGGCGGCGTGCGGCGCCGCCTGGCTGCGGTGCCGCCGGGCGATGTGCTCGTGCCGATCGAGCGCGGGCTCGGCTGGTGCGCAGGAACCTGGCGTCGTCTTCCCGCGCCGCCAGCGATTGACTTCGCATCGACACGATTGCCCCTGGCGCTGCGTGTGGCGGGCCGTATCGACGGCTGGCTGCGGCTGTGGAGTGTTGCCGGTGCGATCCTGCTTGGCTTGCTCGGCCTGCTGCTTGCGCTGTTTGGCCTCGACTGAGGGCTCGATCGCCACGGCCTCCGGGTCGCGGCGTCCTGCCCACTCCGCCGCCCATCAACTAGTCGGCGTGCGCTCTCAGGCCGCGAGGATCTCGTTCGCCAGCTCCGCCGGGCTCGCCACCGCGCGCCAGTGCGGTGCCATCTCGGCCGCCGTGAGGCTGCCGTAGCCCCAGGTGGCAGCGAGGAAGGGCAGGCGGTTGGCATCGGCCGATTCGCCGTCTTCGCTGCGATCGCCCACGTACACCGCGGCGTCGCCCGGGATGTCGTGGTCGGCGAGCAAACGGGCGATCATCGCAGCCTTGTGCGGCAGGCGCGGCTCAAACATGTCGAGGGCGTAGATCGCGTCGAAGTGCCCGCTCCAGCCCAGGTGCTCGATGATCAGGCGGGTGGGGTGCAGGCGCTTGTTGGTGGCGATGGCGAGCGAGCGGCCGCTGGCGGCGAGACGCGCGAGCATTTCACCCACGCCGTCGTAGGCCGTGGTCTCGCGGTAACCCGTGGTGTCGTAGCTGGCCTTGAAATGCGCGGCGAGTTCGTCGATCAGCGCGCGATCGGCGCTGGCGGCGAGCCGCTGCAGCGTTTCGAGGAGCGGCGGACCGATGATCGAGGCATCGACCGGGATCGCCGGCGTGCGGCCGGCGGCGGCGAAGGCCTGGCGGAAGCTCGCCAGGATCGCCGGGGCGGAGTCGATCAGGGTGCCGTCGAGGTCGAAGAGGACGTGGCGATAGCGGGGCATGGAATCGGGCAGCGGATTGCGGGGGGGCCTATGTTACTGGTTTGGCGCGCCGGGCGAACGCCGCGTCGCGCTTCTCGACGCGCTTCAGGAACAGCAGCAGCAGGGTGCCCACGACCATCACGCCGGCCGCCAGGTAGAGGCCGGCCGCGTAACTGCCCGCCCGGGTGGCGAGCCAGCCGGTGATGGCGGGCCCGATTATCTGCGCCACGCCGTACGACAAGGTCATTTTCCCCATCATCTTGGCCGGCCGTGTCGGGTAGTAGCGTCCCGCCATCGTCAACACCAGGCTCACCATGCCGACGAAGGTGCCGCCGAACAGCAGCGCCCCGGCCAGGGCCACGGCCAGCCCGCCACCGGCGACCGGAAGCAGGATGCCGATGATCTGCAGCACCGCGGCGAGGATCAGCGCGTTGAGGTCGCCCGTGCGCCGGGCGACGAGATCCCAGACCATGCTGGCAGGCGCGGCGGCGATGCCGAGGACGAGAAAGACCGCGTTGCCATGGCCGGAAAGGCCCGGGAGCTGGTCGACGATCGCGACGATAAAGGTGGCGCTGACCACGTAGCCGATGCCGGCGCAGAAATAGGCGGCCAGGAACACGCGCATGAACAGGGCACTCGGCGGCCTGTCCTCCATCTTCTGCCCGGTCTTGGTGACGCCACTGCGATCGGGCGCCGGCAGCCAGCGCAGCGCCGGCACCAGAAGCAGGGCGCCCAGCGCGCTGAACGCGAACCACTGCTCGCGCCAGTCCAGCCAATGGTTCATCAGCGCGACGGCGGCGGCACAGCCGGCGATGCCGGTGCCGATGCCGACGAAGTGGATGCCCAGTTCGCTGCGGTGGTTGTGGCGGATCAGCCAGTTGAGGATGAGGCCGGTGC
>JBFGZP010000027.1:0-18931 GCA_041586695.1 Thauera sp. | reverse complement strand
TCGGCGCGCCGCAGAAATGGCTGACCTTGTGGCGGCGGATGAGCTCGTAGATGAGCGCCACATCGACCTTGCGCAGGCACACATTCACGCCGGCATTGGCCGCCATCGTCCAGGGGAAGCACCAGCCGTTGCAGTGGAACATCGGCAGCGTCCACAAATACACCGCATGCTGCGGCATGCCCCAGCTGATGATGTTGGAGGCGGCGTTCAGGTAGGCGCCGCGGTGGTGATAGACCACGCCCTTGGGGTTGCCGGTGGTGCCGGAAGTGTAGTTGAGCGCGATCGCGTCCCACTCGTCGGCCGGCAGCTGCCAGTCGAAATCCGAATGGCCGGCGGCGATGAAGTCCTCGTACTCGATCTCGCCCAGACGATCGGTGCCCGGGTATTCGGCGTCGAGCGCGTCGATCACCAGCGGCCGGGGGCCGTCAAGCATGTCGAGCGCCGGGCCGACGATGGCGGCGAATTCAGGATCGGTAATCAGGACCTTGGCCTCGCCGTGGGCGAGCATGAAGGCGATCGCCTCCGGGTCCAGGCGGGTGTTCAGGGTGTTGAGCACCGCGCCGCTCATCGGTACGCCGAAATGCACTTCGAACATCGCCGGCACGTTGGGCAGCATCACCGCCACGGTGTCGCCGCGGCCGATCCCGCGCTGGCGCAGCGCGCTCGCCAGACGGCGGCAGCGCTCGTAGGTCTGCTTCCAGGTGAATTGGCGCGCGCCGTGGATCACGCTGGTGCGATCGGGATAAACGTAGGCGCTGCGCTCGATGAAACTGAGGGGCGACAGCTGGACGAAATTGGCCGCGTTCTTGCCCAGTCCCTGCTCGTAAGGATTGCTCGACACTATGTACTCCTCCATGCTTTGGTCTTCTGGATGAAACCTGTCAGCGGGTCGGAGCCCTGATCCCGACCTGCCATCGAATCGAACCGTAGGAGCAGGATCGCAAACAAACTTGTCACAAGTTTTGGGCGAATGTACTGAATGTTGTCGAGGGCTCACGCCGGTGGAGGCCCCGACTAGAATCAACAGGTACCCGGAACGCACGGGGATGCAGCAGCGAGTGAATCGGCATGACGACGAAAAAGGCAGTGACGGCCGCGGAGGGCAGCAAACGCAAAGGGGTCAGCGACCGGCGCTACCGCGAGATGATGACGGCGGGGCTGGATCTGCTCGACCGCGGGGTGACCGTCTTCGACCAGGACCTGCGGCTGGTGGCCTGCAATCGCAGCTTCCTGAGGCTGCTCGACTTCCCCGATTACCTGGCCGAGCCGGGCGTGCCCTTCGAGGCCTTCATCCGTCACAACGCCGCGCGGGGCGAATACGGTCCGGGGGACGCCGAGGCACAGGTGGCCGAGCGCGTCGCCGCGGCGCGGGCCTTCAAGGCCCACGAGACGCGCCGCCGCCGACCCGACGGCACGATGCTGTCGATCCGCGGTTTTCCGCTGCCGCACCGGGGTTTCATCGCGCTGTACTCGGACATCACCGAAGCCGAGTCGCAGCGCGGACAGATCGCCCGCCACCAGGCCGAGCTCGAGGAGCACATCCAGCACCGCACCGCCGAGCTGCGCGCGGCCAATGCCGAACTCACCGCCGCCATCGAGGACAACCGCAAGATCACCGCCGCGCTGCGCTTCAGCGAGGCCAGGCTGCGCCAGATCACCGACACGATCCCGGCCCACATCGCCTACTTCGACCATACCTGGACTTACCGCTATGCCAACCGCCGCTATGCGGAATGGTTCGGCTGGACGAGCGAGACCATGGCCGACAGGCCGATCCGCGAGGTCATCGGACAGAAGGTGTTCGACACCGTCGAAGACGCCGTGCGCCGGGCCCTGGAGGGCGAAGAGGTGACTTACGAGTATTCGCTCGTCGACCCCGACGGCCACACCCGCCACGCACGCAGCACCCTGGTACCGGACGTCGGCCCGGACGGCGCGGTGATCGGTGCCTTCGTCCATGCGGTGGACATCACCGAGCAGCGGCAAACCCACGACGCGCTCGCGCAGGCGCAGAAGATGGAGGCCATCGGCCAGCTCACCGGCGGCCTGGCCCACGACTTCAACAACATGCTGACCGTGGTGATGGGCAACCTCGCCGGCCTGCGCGAGGCCCTCCCCGATCACCCGGCGACGGCCGAGTTCGTCGAACCGACGCTGGAAGCCGCCGAACGCGGCAGCGATCTGATCAAGCGCCTGCTGACCTTCTCGCGCCAGCAGCCGATAACGCCCTGCGCGGTCGAGGTCGACGAACTGGTGCTCGGCATGGCGCGGCTGATCCGGCGCTCGATGCCGGGCAACGTGTCCATCGTCACCTCGTCGAAGGCGGCGGAACTGGTGGCCCTGGCCGACCCGCATCAGCTCGAGAGCGCGCTGCTCAACCTCGCCATCAACGCCCGCGACGCCATGCCCAACGGCGGCGAGCTGCGCATCGAATCCTCGCTCGAGACCCTGACGGGGCCCGCGGCAGCCGATCTCGAACTGGCGCCCGGCGACTACGTGCAGATCGCGGTGACCGACAACGGCACGGGCATGGACAGCGCCACCCTGGCGCGCGTTTTCGAGCCCTTCTTCACCACCAAGAAATTCGGCATGGGCAGCGGCTTGGGCATGGCGATGGTGTACGGCTTCATCAAGCAGTCCGGCGGCGGCATCCGCATCCGCAGCCGTCAGGCGGTGGGCACCACGGTCGCCCTGGTGCTGCCCTGCGCGCCGTGCTCGGCGCCGCAGGTCGCCGCGCGCGGCGGGGCGGCGTCGACGGTCACGGATCTGAGGAACCGCCTGGTGCTGCTGGTCGAGGACGATGCCGAAGTACGCAAGGTCGTGCGCAAGCAGTTGTCGTCGCTAGGATGCACGGTGCTCGAGGCCGAAAGTGGGCACGAAGCGGCAGACATGGTAGAAAACGTCGCAGCGATTTCCCTCGTGCTGTCCGACGTCGTGATGCCGGGTGCGATGGACGGCCGCGCGCTCGCACGTTTCGTCAAACGGTTTCGCCCCGAACTGCCGGTGGTGCTGATGAGCGGTTACGTGGACAACGCCGGCGCGGGACGGGAAGACCCCGGGGTGCCGCTGCTCGACAAGCCATTCAGCCGCGACAAGCTGGCGACGGCGCTGATGGCCTGGAATAGCTAGCGCGCGACGGATCGAAAACAAGACAGGGGAAGTCGCTTGCCGTGAAGGAAAACCAACTCATCCACATCGTCGAGGACGACTCTGCGGTCGCACGCCTGATCGAAGGCACCCTGCAGCGCTTCAACTACCGGGCCGAGGTGTTTTGCACCGGCACCGACTTCCTGCGCCGCCTGCGCGTCGAAGCGCCGGCGCTGTGCATCCTGGACCTGGGCCTGCCCGACATGGACGGCATGCAGGTGCTGCAGCAGATCCGCGCGCGCCACGGCTTCGGCCTGCTGATCGTCACCGGGCGGACGGACACCTCGGACCGCGTCATGGGCCTCGAACTCGGCGCCGACGACTACGTGCTCAAGCCCTTCGAGCCGCGCGAGCTGATCGCTCGCGTGCGCAGCGTCCTGCGCCGCTACCAGCAGAACCAACCCGATGCGGCGAGTGGCGCCGACCGGGTGGCCGAATTCGCCGGCTGGCGATTCGAGCTCGGCACGCACCGCCTGGTCGCGCCGGATGGCAGGGAGGAGATGCTCGGCGTGGCCGAAGCGCAACTGTTGATCACGCTGCTCGAACACCCCAACCACATCCTGTCGCGCGACCAGCTCCTGAGGGGTCGCGACACCAGCGCGCTGGACCGCAGCATCGACCTTCGCGTCTCTCGCCTGCGCCGCCGCCTGGAGGAAAATCCGCAGCACCCGAAGCTCATCAAGACGGTCTACGGCGCCGGCTATCTGCTCGCCACCACAGTGGCCTGGAGCTAGCGCCGAGCGTTTCGAATACGGCCGGGCCAGGTAGCTGCCGCCGGCGCTGTCCAAGGGGGCGGGACGCTCCGCTACTCCGGCAGACTCAGGTCGGCGATCACCGCGGCCAGGAATCGGCCCGCCTCGCCTCCGGTCACCACGCGATGGTCGAAGCTCAGGCTCAGCGGCAGCACCCGGCGCACCGCCGGTGCGCCATCGACGGCCAGCACCTGTTGATGGATCCGGCCGGCGCCGAGGATGGCCACGGTAGGCGGCATCACGATCGGCGCCGCGTACTTGCCGCCGATCATGCCGAAATTCGACAGCGTGATCGTGTTGCCGCGCAGTTCGTCGGCCGGCATCTTGCGCGCGGCCAGGTCGGCGCGCATGCGCTGGAGCCCGGCGCGCAGGTCGGCCGCATCGCGGTTGGCGACATCGCGCAGCACCGGCACGAACAGCCCGTCGGCCAGATCGATGGCGATGCCGACGTCGATCTTGGCGACGATGCGGCGCGCCATGGTGTGGCCCTCGTACCAGGCGTTGAGCCCCGGCTCTGCCCGGCAGCCCGCGACCAGCGCGCGCACGAGCCGGATCGTGATGTCGCTGTCCGGCTTCCAGGCGTCGATATCGGCGTCGTCGATGACGGTCGCCGGCGCGACCTCGCTCTGCGCCAGCGCCATGTTCTGCGCCATCGCCCGACGCACGCCGCGAAGAATCTCCGGCGGCCCCGCCTCGGCCAGGATCTTCGCGACGCGCTTGACGTCGGCGGCGGTGATCGTGCCGTCTGGACCGGATGGCGTCACCATCTCGAGTTCGACCTCGAGCTGACGCGCCAGCGCGCGCACCGCCGGAATCGCCTTGATGGTGGCCGAGCCACGGCCCACGGCCGCCGGCGCGTCCTGCCTGAGCTGGTGGCCGACCTGGACCGACCCGACCACCGTGCCGGCGTCGCTGTCCTCGCCGCCCTCGAAGCCGACCAGAGGCGCGCCCACATGCACGATCTGCCCGGTCTTGCCGAACAGCTTGTCGATGCGGCCGGACTGCGGCGCCGGGATGTCGACGATCGCCTTGGCCGTCTCCACCGACACCAGCGGCTGATCGGCCTGCACCTCGTCGCCGACCGCGACATGCCATTCGACGATTTCAGCTTCCTGCAGGCCCTCGCCCAGATCGGGCAGCTTGAAGATCTTCATGTCCCCTCCATGGTCTTCCGGACCGCATCGACGATGCGATCGACACTCGGCAGATACTGCGACTCCAGCCGCGCCAGCGGCACGACGACGTCGTAGGCGGCGACACGCTGCACCGGCGCCAGCAGCGAATAAAGCCCCTCCTCTGCCAGGTTGGCGGCGATTTCGGCGCCGAAGCCCCCGGTGCGCGCGGCCTCGTGCACGATGACGCAGCGCCCGGTGCGGCTCACCGATTCGAGGATGGTCGCCATATCGAGCGGCTTGAGCGTGGCGACGTCGATCACCTCGGCCATGACCCCCTCCTCGGCAAGCGCGTCGGCCGCGGCCTGGGTTTCGTGCAGGGTGGCGCCCCAGCTCACCAGGGTGACGTCGTTGCCCGATCGCAGGGTGAAGCAAACGTCGAGCGGCAGCGCCTCGCCGTCGTCGACGACTTCCTGCTTGAACAGGCGGTACAGCCGTGTAGGCTCGAGAAAGATCACCGGGTCGGGGTCGCGGATCGCCGCCAGCAGCAGGCCGTAGGCGCGCGTCGGCGAGGACGGGATGACCACGCGCAGGCCCGGCATGTGGGCGAACAAGGCCTCCGGGTTCTCCGAGTGGTGCTCGGGCGCGTGAATGCCGCCGCCCGAGGGCGCGCGCAGCACCAGCGGACACGACATCCGGCCGCGGGTGCGGTTGCGCAGGCGCGAGGCGTGATTGACGATGTGATCGATGGTCGGATAGATGAAGCCGGAGAACTGGATCTCCGCCACCGGCTTGAGCCCCATCGCCGCCATGCCGATTGCGGTGCCCGCGATCGCGGTCTCGGCGAGCGGGGTATCGAGCACGCGCGCGGCACCGAAGCGCTCCTGCAGACCGACCGTGGCACGGAATACGCCGCCATTGACGCCGACATCCTCGCCGAGCACCAGAACCGCGGTGTCGTGCTCCATCTCGCATGCCAGCGCCTTGTTCACCGCCTCGACCAGGTTGAGCTCAGCCATGTTCGCCTCCTTGCCCGGGTGCAAAGCGGAGGGCCGTGTCCAGTTGTCCCTGCATCGACGGCGGGAGCGCCGCGAACAGGTGCTCGAACATTGCCGCGGTCGTGGGTGGCGGGGCCGCGAGGTAGTCCTCGACCGCCGCGTTGACCGCCTCGGTGCAGTCCTTGACCAGTTGCTCTTCCTGCTTCGCATCCCATGCCTCGAGCCGCAGCAGGTAGTTGCGCAGCCGCACGATGGGCTCGAAGGCCCATTGCTGCTCGACGGTTTCGGGATCGCGGTAGCGCGAGGCGTCGTCGGCGGTGGTGTGGTCGCCGAGGCGGTAGCTGATCGCTTCGATGAGGCCCGGGCCGCCGCCGGCGCGCGCCTTGTCGATCGCCACCTGCGCCGCATGGCGCACGGCGACGATGTCGTTGCCGTCCACCTGGCAACCTTCGACACCGGCAGCGATCGCCTTCTGCGCGAGCGTCTGCGCCGCTGTCTGATGATCGCGCGGCACCGAGATCGCCCACTGGTTATTGTTGATCACCACCACCATCGGCGCCTGCCAGGCCGCGGCGAAGTTGAGGCCTTCGTAGAAATCACCCTTCGAGCTTGCGCCATCGCCGAGAAAGCACACCGCGACCCGCGCTTCCGCCCTCAGCTTGAACGCATAGGCGGCACCGGCCGCGTGACAGACCTGGGTCGCGATCGGGACGCAGATCGGGAAGTCGTCGCGCGGGACGGCAAAATTGCTGCCGCTCTCGTCGCCGCCCCAGTAGAGCAGGCACTCGGCCATGGTGACGCCGCGCAGGAACTGGGCGGCATGGTCGCGATAGGACGGGACCAGCACATCTTCCGCGCGCATCGCGCTGGCGACGCCGACGCCGATCGCCTCCTGCCCGAGCGCGGAGGCGAAGGTGCCGAGTTTTCCGGTGCGCTGCAGGGCGATCGCCTTGGTGTCGAATATCCGCGTCAGATGCATCGCGCGGTAAAGCGGCAGCAGGGCCGCCGGGTCGCGCGCGAATTCGGGCAGCGGCGCGACTTCCGCGCCCTGCGGATCGAGGAAGCGGGTGAAATCGACCTCAAACCGACCGACGGTGGTCATGGCAGGCTCCTCCCTTTTTCGTTTCAGTCTAGTCGACGCCGCTTGCCCGTCGAGCCCTTACTCAAGCGCAGCGCGGCCAATGCGTCGACCGCCAGGCACCTGCGGAGGTTCAGCATAGGCGTCAGCACGGGCGGCCAGGCCATCGCGCCCGCGGTCGCGGACGTCGAGCCACGTGCCGAAGCCACGATCGGCATGATCCACGCGGTTTTCATCGCCGGCGGAAAACTTTGCTACCCTCACGGCTTCGAAGTTCGGGATGACGCGATGTTCCACACCGCCCCTGATGTTCGGGACGAGATCATCGCCGCGCTGTGTCGGCCGGCTGCCACTATCTCGCCCAAGTTCTTCTACGACGCCCGCGGCTCCGCGCTCTTCGAACGCATCACCCGCCTGCCCGAGTACTACCCGACCCGCACCGAACAGACGGTCATGAGCCTGCACGGGCAGGAGATCGCCGAACGGGTCGGTGGCGGCGGCACGATCATCGAGCCGGGTGCCGGCAATTGCGAGAAGGCGCGCGCCCTGTGCGAGCTCGTGCGGCCGAGTCACTTCGTCGCCGTCGACATCTCGGCCGGTTTTGTGCTCGAGGCGGCACAGGCACTGCAGCGCGCCCTGCCCTTCGTCGACGTGCGTGCCGTGGGCGCCGACCTCGCCGCGGACTTCGATCTGCCGGAGGATCTGCCGAAGCGACAGCGCATGGTGTTCTACCCCGGCTCGTCGATCGGCAATTTCGATCCGGAGCAGGCGTTGGCGCTGCTCCGCCGGATGCACCGCCTCTGCGCCGACGCGGGAAGCCTGTTGATCGGCGTCGACCTGGTCAAGGACACCGCCGTCCTCGAGGCCGCCTACAACGATGCGGAAGGGGTGACAGCAGCGTTCAACCTCAATGCCCTCGACCACGTCAATGGCCTGACGGGTTCCGACTTCGAACCCGCGCAATGGCTTCATCGCGCCTTCTTCAATGCGTCCGCATCGCGCATCGAGATGCATCTGGAGGCACGTGGCGACACCACGGTGCGCTGGCCGGAGCAGGAGCGCCGCTTCGCCCGCGGCGAGCGCATCCATACCGAGAACAGCTACAAGTACACGGCGCAGGCCTTCTCCGCGCTGCTCGTCGAGGCGGGCTTCCGCCAGATCCACTACTGGACCGACCCGAAGCGGTGGTTTGCCGTCTTTCATGGCCGCAGCGATTGAGGAAGAGACAAGCATGGACACGCCCGCAGTCGCGCGACTGGTCACCCGCTACACCGGCGTTCGCCAGCGCAGCCTCGATCTGGCCGCGCCGCTGTCGGCCGAGGACTGCTGCGTTCAGTCGATGGCCGATGCAAGCCCGATCAAGTGGCATCTCGCCCATACGACCTGGTTTTTCGAAACCTTCGTGCTCGAGGCCAGGGAAGAGAACTTCCGCCCCTTCCACGATTCCTTTCGCGTGCTGTTCAACTCCTACTACAACGCGGTCGGCGACAGGCATCCGCGGCCCGAGCGCGGCCTGCTGACGCGGCCCGGCCTCGATGAGGTCCGCGCCTACCGCGCCGCGGTCGATGATCGCCTGTTGGCCCTGCTCGCGAGCCGAGGCACCGAGCCGCGGCTGCTCGAGCTCGTCGAACTCGGCCTGAACCACGAGCAGCAGCACCAGGAGCTCATGCTGACCGACCTCAAGCACATGTTGTCGCGCAATCCGCTGTGGCCGGCCTATCGACCAGCCGCCGAAGGCGACTCGCGGGCCGAGGTCCCCGCGCTCGACTGGTACGAATTCTCCGCCGGCATTCACGAACTCGGTCACGCCGGAGCGGGTTTCTGCTTCGACAACGAGCTGCCGCGGCACAAGGTGTACGTGGAGGACTTCCGCCTGGCGTCGCGCCTGGTCGCCAATGCCGAGTACCTGGCCTTCGTCGACGCCGGCGGCTACGACGACCCCCGGCTGTGGCTGTCCGACGGCTGGGACTGGCGCATCGCCCAGGGGCGCACCCACCCGCTCTACTGGCGGCGTGGCGCCGACGGCTGGCAGGAGTTCACGCTGGCGGGGGCACAGGCCCTCGACCCCGCCCGGCCGGTGGTGCATGTCTCCCTGTACGAGGCCGACGCTTTCGCCCGCTGGGCCGGTGCCCGCCTGCCGACCGAGGCGGAATGGGAACATGCCGCATCCGTGTGCCGGGCGGAGCCCGACGCCGCCGACGCGCACTTCGCCGACAGCACCGAATTTCATCCGCGTGCGGCCCGCGGCGCCGGACTGACGCAGTTGTTCGGTGATGCCTGGGAATGGACGCAGTCGAGCTACGCCCCCTATCCGGGTTTCACCCCGGGCGCGGGCGCCATCGGCGAATACAATGGCAAATTCATGGTGAACCAGTACGTGCTGCGTGGCGGCTCCTGCGCCACGCCCGAGCGTCACCTGCGGGCGAGCTATCGCAACTTCTTTCCCGCCGGCGCGTGCTGGCAGTTCTCCGCCATTCGGCTCGCGCGCGGGCCCTGATTCGTTCGCCTCGACACCAACGGCCGCCCGGCCCCGGAGGCGGCTCGTGCCGGTTGCAATCGCCGCACCGCTGTGTAAAATGCCGGCTCTGCTGGCATTGCCGGTCGGCATCACATGCACGAAATGCTGCAAGTCGTCCTCAGGGATCAGGTGCATGCATCAGGAGCTCGTGAGTCCCGGCCCTCGACGTCGAGATTTTTTTTGATCGATCGGGATTAGCGTCTATAATCTCGCTCCTTCGCAGTTGCAGCATCAAGCGCCCGTAGCTCATCTGGATAGAGTACCTGGCTACGAACCAGGGGGTAGGAGGTTCGAATCCTTCCGGGCGCGCCAAGTTTTCGAGACCCCGTGCGCGGCGGTCTGCAGCAGCTTGTACCGGGGCGCCCGTAGCTCATCTGGATAGAGTACCTGGCTACGAACCAGGGGGTAGGAGGTTCGAATCCTTCCGGGCGCGCCAAACGTTAAGGTATGAAAGGCCCAGTCGTGAGACCGGGCCTTTTTTGCGTCCAGAGCCCTGTGCCGGCTTTGAGCGCGCGAGCGCGCAGCGCCGTGCCGACATCGGCCCCTTGCCCGCCTTTCTGCCGGGCCCGAGGATTTCCCGCGGGGCGGACACCTCAGGTACTCTAGTGGCTGGCAGGCACGAACCGGAAACGAACCACGACCATGGACGCCTACACCCTGCTCGGTGTCTCGCCGGGCGTCGACCAACGCGAAATCAAGCGCGCCTACCGCCGCATGGCGATGCGCTGGCACCCCGATCGCAACGCCGATCCTCACGCGCACGAGCAATTCAAGGCGCTTCGCACCGCCTACGAGAGCCTGATTGCCATGGCCCCCGCCACCGACGACGCCGAAGCGGATGTGGGCGCGGAGACGGCCTCCGCCGCGTCGCCGGCCGACGATCCGGCGCCGCCGCGCGGTGCCGACCGCCGGATGGACCTGAACCTGACGCTGGAAGAGGCCTTTCTCGGCTGCACCAGGGAAGTCGTGCTCGCGCGCGCGGTCGCGTGCACGAGTTGCGGCGGCAGCGGTGACGAAGCCCTCTCGGTCAGCAGCCTGTGCGAGCCCTGCCGGGGTACCGGACGACTGCGCGACGGCGAGCGGCTCGTGCGCTGCGAAACCTGCGCCGGCCGCGGTTACCGAACCAGGCGGCCTTGTTCCGCCTGTGCCGGCAGCGGCTCCCAGCAGGGAGGCCGTACCATCTCCGTGCGCGTGCCGGCCGGTCTGGTCGACGGTGACGAGCTGCGCCTCGCCGGCGAGGGCGAGCCGCATGCCGACATCCGAGGCCTGCCGGGCGACCTGCGGCTGCGAATCATGCTGGCGCCCCACCCGATATTTCGCCGCGAGCGGCGCAACCTGCTGGTCCAGCGCCCGGTCAGCGCCTTGAGGATGCTGATCGGCGGCGAACTGCACGTTCCCTACCCAGGGGGCAGCAAGCGCATCGTCGTCGAGCCCGGCGTCGCCCACGCACGCTCGCTGAGCGTCCCCGGGGCCGGCTTTCCGCCGACGCGCGGGCGGCCCGCCGGCGACCTCGTCGTCGAACTCGTCCCCCACCTGCCACAAGAGCCGAATGCGCGCGTGCGTGCCCTCATCGAGCAACTCGATGCCGAGCTCGCGCGCGACATCCCGCGTCATTTGCCCGAACTCGCGCGCTGGGAGGCGGCCTGGCTTTCCTGAGTGCGGGCGCCGCCTGAGCTCTTCCCCGGCCGGCGGCACGCAAGACATCGTGGCGACATTGCGGCGGTGTGCCCCCCATGCGATGTGCAATCGTGCGGGCAGAATTCGGCTCCGCACGATAAAATCAGCATTCCCTGATAGACACGATCTTCCGGCGACCACCCCCGGGCCGCCCCGACCCCAGGAACGCAATGTTGCGCCGTATTCTTCCGCTGCTGATCATCGCGCTCGCCGTCGCGGGCTTTCTCGCCCTGCGTGCGACGCGCCCCACCCCGGCCGCAGTGGAGGCGCGCGAGCGCGTGTGGCGCATCGAGGCACTCACCGCCGAACCGGTGCAGGCGCGACCGACCCTGGTGCTCTATGGCCGCATCGAGGCGCCCGATCGCATTCGCGCGGCGGCGCCGGTCGCTGGCCGCGTGCTCGAAATCAGCGTCCGTGACGGCGACCGTGTCGCCGCCGGTGCCTTGCTGGCGCGCATGGATCCACGCGATCTCGAGCCCCGCCTCGCCCAGGCGCGCGCCGAAGTCGAGCGCGAGCGCATCCGCCACCGTCACGACCGCGATGCGATCGAGCAGGAACGCACCCTGCTCGCGCTGGCCGAGGCCAGGCTCGCGCGCTTCGAGAAGCTCAAGAATGCCCGCCTCGGCGCCGAATCCGCCTTCGACCAGGCCCGCGAGGACGTGGCCCGCGTGCGCCTGTCGCTGACCCAGCGCCAGCAGGCGATGGCCGAACACCCGGCACGGCTGGCACAGTTGCAGGCGAAGCTGGCCGAGGCGCAGCGCGACGCCGAGCGCGGCGAGATCACCGCCCCCTTCGCCGCCCGCATCGGCAAGGTCGAGGCGGCCGCCGGGGATCAGGTCACGCCCGGCCAGACCCTGCTGACGCTGTATTCGTCCGACGCACTGTTCCTGCGCTCGCGGGTGCCGGCGATCTACGCCGAGGAGCTGCGCAGCGCAATCAAGGCCGGCGAAAAGCTGGTTGCCCGTGCCGAGTTCGGCGCGATCACGCTGAACGCCAGCCTGGAGCGCATCGGTGGCGAAGCCGACGCGCGCGGCGTAGACGCCTTGCTCCGCCTCGACGACTCCGCCAGGGTGCCGGTGGGCGCCTTCGTCAATGCCGTGCTCGAGCGTCCGCCCGCCGCCGGCGTGTTCGCCCTGCCACCGTCGGCCCTGCACCGCGGTGACCGCATCTATGCGGTGCGCGAAGGCCGGCTGGTGGGCTTGCGCGTCGAGCGTGCGGGCGAACGCCGAGACGGCGACACCCTTCGCCTGCTGGTGCGCAGCGATGCGTTGCAGCCCGGCACCGCGGTGATGACGACGCATCTGCCTCATGCGATCGACGGCCTCGCGGTCGAGGTGCTCGCGCAATGAAGCAGCGGGGCGTGATGGCAATGCTCGCCACCCACAAGGTGGCGGGCAACGTGCTGATGCTGCTCGCCTTCCTCGCGGGTGCGATCGGCCTCGCACGCATGAACGTGCAGTTCTTTCCCAGCTTCGAGCTCGACGTCATCTCGGTCCGGGTGGTGTGGAGCGGCGCCTCGGCCCAGGACGTGGAGACCGGCATCACCGCCCCGCTGGAGGAGCGCCTGAAGACCGTCGACGGCGTCAAGCGCATGACCTCGACCTCGGCCCAGGGGGTTGCCAGCATCACGCTCGAACTGCACGAGGGGACCGACGCGCTGCTCGCGCTCGACCAGGTGCGCCAGCGCGTGGACGAATTCCGCAACCTTCCGCGGGACGCCGAGGCGCCCGAGGTGAGCCGCGTGTCGCGCTACGAGCCGATTGCACGCATGCTCGTCAGCGGCCACAGCATCGACGAACTGCGGCCGTGGGTGCGGCGCTTCGAGAGCGAACTGCTGGCCGCCGGCATCGACCGCGTCAGCATCACCGGCCTGCCCGAAGAGCGGATCGCCATCGAGCTGCCGTCGTCCGCGCTCGAGACCCTCGGCCTGTCGCTGGTCGCGGTCGGAGACCGCATCAACCAGCTCGCCCGCGATGTGCCGGCCGGTGTCGCCGGCGAGCAGGACGGTGCGCGCGAGATCCGCGGCCTGGAGCAGCGCCGCAGCGCCGAAGCCTTCGCCTCGCTGCCGGTGCTGAGCGATCAACAAGGCCTTGTCCGCCTCGGCGACATCGCCCGCATCAGCCGCGAGCCGCGACCGGGCGAGCTGGCGCTGCGCCAGAACGGTGCCGTCGCCGTCGAGATGCAGCTGCAGCGCAGCGAAGGCGGCCACTCGCTGAAGGCTGCGCAGGTGCTGGAGACCTGGCTGGGGAAGACCCGTCCCAGCCTGCCGCCCTCGATCACGCTGGAGGTATTCGACACCCAATGGGAGCTGATCCGCGACCGCATCCGTCTGCTCGTGGAGAACGGTCTCTCCGGCCTGGTCCTCGTCGTCCTCGTGCTCTACCTCTTCCTGCCCACGCGCGTCGCCTTCTGGGTGATGGTCGGCGTACCGACGGCCTTCCTCGCCACGCTGGGTCTGATGTTCTTGTTCGGCGGGACGATCAACATGCTCAGCCTGTTCGCGCTGATCATGGCGCTGGGCATCATCGTCGACGATGCGATCGTGGTGAGCGAGGACGCCGACACCCACCGGCTGATGGGCGAAGGAGCGGTGCAGGCGGCACTCGGCGGCGCACGGCGCATGCTGTGGCCGGTGGTGGCCGCGTCGCTCACCACGGTCGCGGCCTTCATCCCGCTGATGCTGGTCGGCGGCATCATCGGCAACATCCTCGGCGACATTCCCTTCGTCATGATCATGGTGATCATCGCCTCGCTGCTGGAGAGCTTCCTGATCCTGCCCTCGCACCTGCGGCTGGCCCTGTCGGGCGATTCGGGGCACAAGAACTCCCGCCTGCGCCAGCGCCTCGACGCCGGCTTCGCGCGCTTTCGCGATCACCATTTCCGCCGCGCGATGACGCTCGCGCTCGACTGGCGCGGCGCGACCGTTGCGATCACGCTGGCCCTGATGATCCTGGCCGTCGGGCTGATCGCCGGCGGGCGCATCAACTTCGTGTTCTTCCCCACGCCCGAGGGCCAGGTAGTCTATGCCAATGCCACCTTCGTCGCCGGCACTCCGCGAGCCCGTACAGAGGCTTTCCTCGGAGAACTGGAAGCGGCCCTGCTCGAAGCCGAGCGCGAACTCGGCGGCGGCCTCGTACAGACGACCGTCGCCCGCCTCGGCGGCACCATCTCCTCGGGCGCGGGCGCCAGCGCCCGGGGCGACCAGCTCGCCGCGATCATGGTCGAGCTGACACCACCCGACCAGCGCGCCGTGCGCAATGAACGCTTTCTTGCCACCTGGCGCGAGAAGCTGGGCCACGTCGCCGGTCTCGAAAGCCTCACCTTCACCGCCCGCCAGTCCGGCCCGCCCGGGCGTGACCTGACGGTGCGCCTGACCTGCGACGATGCCGATGCCCTCAAGGCGGCGGCGCTGGGGCTGGCCGAGTCGCTCAAGAGCATCCCGGGGGTGACCGAGACCGAGGACGACATGCCGTTCGGGCGCGAGCAGCTCATCTATCGGCTCACGCCCGCCGGTGAGGCGCTCGGCCTGACCACCGACAGTCTGGGCCGCCAGCTGCGCGCCGCCTTCGACGGCAGTCTGTCGCAATTGGTCCAGGTCGGCCGTGACGAGCTCGAGGTGCGGGTGCTGCTGCCGCGCGAGGAGCGCAGCCGGCTCGACGTCTTCGAGCGCATCACCGTCAGCCTGCCCGACGGCCGCTTCGCTCCCCTTGCCAGCGTCGCCAGCTGGGAGTCGCGCCGCGGCTTCGAGGCCCTGCGCCACGCCCAGGGCCGGCTGGCGGTGGAGGTGTCGGGCGCAGTCGATAGCTCGATCAACAATGCCAACGCCATCGAAGCCGAACTCGTGCGCGCGGCACTGCCGCAGCTCGCCGCGCGCTACAACGTCGATTACAGCTTCGAGGGCCGCGCCGCCGACCAGCGCGAAACCCTGGCCGACATTCGCACCGGCCTGATGCTCGGCCTCGGGCTGATCTACCTGGTGCTGGTGTGGTCCTTTGCGTCCTGGAGCTCACCGCTGGTGGTGATGTCGGCGATTCCGCTCGGGTTGGCAGGCGCCATCTTCGGCCACTGGCTGTTGGGGATCGACCTGACCATCCTGTCGATGTTCGGGCTGTTCGGTCTCGCCGGCATCGTCGTGAACAATTCGATCATCCTCGTCACCCTGTTCAAGGAGCTCCAGGGCAAGGGCGCCGACCTGCGCGATGCCCTCATCGGTGCCGCCTGCGGTCGCCTTCGGGCGGTGCTGCTGACCTCGCTCACCACCATAGGTGGGCTGACGCCGCTTCTGTTCGAGGGCTCGCTACAGGCCCAGTTCCTGATCCCGATGGCCGTGTCGATTGCATTCGGGCTCGGCTTTTCCGCCGCGCTGGTGCTGTTCTTCGTTCCCGCGCTGCTGTCGCTGCTCGAGGGCTTCAAGGCCTGGTGGGGCGCACGCCTGGCGCCTTCCGCGGCCTGAAGCGGGCGCCGGGGGTCCGGGGGATAAGGAGCAGCATGGAGCAAGGCGTTTGCCGTTCGCCCCTCGCTCGCGCAGAATCCGGCATTCCGACCTCCCGGTACCGGTCTTGCGCGCTGCCCTCCTCGCCCTCCTCGTCCTGATCACCGTCGGCTGCTCGCCGACGGACGAGCCGCGCATTGCCGATTTCCGCACATTGGGCGAGCTGCGAATCGCCATTCGCGCCGACGCGATCTCCTACCGCATCGAAGAGGATGGCCGGACCTCCGGCTTCGAGCACGACCTGTTGCTCTCACTGGCCGAATCACTCGGCGTGCCGGCGCGCTTCGTCGTCTACCCGGACGCGGCACGAGCCCTCGATGCAGTCATTCGCGGCCAGGCGCACCTGGCAGCGGCCGGACTCGGTCGTAACGAAAGACTGCCGCTGCGCTGGTCGGCGCCCCTGCGGCAGGTCGAATACGTGATCGCCGGCCGCAACGAAGACCCCGAGATCCGCACCGAGGCCGATCTCGCCCGGCGGACTGTATCGGTGCGCCGCGGTTCGCTCGCCGCCGACAAGGTGACGCAGATCCGCAAGCGCCTGCCCGCGCTCAATGTCCACTTTCCGGTTCGCTCCGGCGACCAGGCCCTGCTCGAACAGCTCGCCGCCGGCCAGCTCGATCTCGTCGGCACCGACCGGCTGCACTATGCCTTTGCCACACAGGTGCATCGCGAACTCTCGATCGCCTTCGAACTCCCGGGCCAGTCGAGCATCGCCTGGGCAATGCCGCTCGACGACGGCGACATACTGGCGCCCGAGGCGGAGGCGTTTATCGCCCGCGCAGGCCGCACCGGCCTGCTCGCACGCACCGCCGACCGCTATTTCGGTCATGTACGCCGGCTCGACGACGCCGACATCGCCACCTTTCTAAGCCGCATTCGCGAGCGTCTGCCGCAATACCGCGAGCACTTCCTCGACGCCGAGGCAAGAACCGGTACCGACTGGCGCTATATCGCCGCCGTGGCCTACCAGGAATCGCACTGGGACGCGCAGGCCACCTCCTACACCGGGGTGCGCGGCATGATGATGCTCACCGCCGACACTGCCGACAGCCTCGGGGTGAGCGACCGCCTCGATGCACGCGAGAGTATCCTGGGCGGCGCGCGCTATCTCGCCCTGCTCAAGGATCAGTTGCCGCAAGACATCCCCGAGCCCGACCGCTCGTGGATGGCGACGGCGGCCTACAACCTGGGCATGGGCCACCTCAAGGGCGCGCGCGCCATCGCCCGCCACATGGGCAAGGACGACCGCTCGTGGTGGGACATGAAGGCGGTGCTGCCCCTGCTGAGCCGGCCGGAATACGCCGCCCGCCTCAAGGCCGGTCCGGCGCGAGGCGGCGAGGCAGTGGTGATGACCGAGAACGTGCGCAACTTCCACGACATTCTCGTGCGCCTCGAGCCACCCTACTCGCCCCGGCTCGGCCAGCCCGCGCTGCGGCTCGGCCGGCCCGACTGAGCCTGCCGAGCCCGCGGAAACACCGCTGCCGCACAGGGTTTCCGCAACCCTCCCGCGGGCGGCGGCGAAGCGGAGGCCCTGGGTGCGCTCAAAGATGCGGTTCGAGCACCTCGATGCCACCCATGTAGGGCACCAGCGCATTCGGCACCACGACCGAGCCGTCGGCGCGCTGGTAGTTCTCCAGCACGGCCACCAGGGTGCGTCCGACCGCAAGGCCCGAACCGTTGAGCGTGTGCACCAGCTCGTTCTTTCCCTGCGCGTTCTTGAACCGCGCGTGCATGCGCCGCGCCTGGAAGGCCTCGCAGTTGGAGCAGCTGGAGATCTCGCGATAGGTGTTCTGCGCCGGCAGCCAGACTTCCAGATCGTAGGTCTTGGCGGCCGAAAAGCCCATGTCGCCGGTGCACAAGGTGATCACGCGATAGGGCAGCTCGAGCCTCTGCAGGATGGCCTCGGCGTGACCGACCATCTCCTCGAGCGCTTCGTAGCTGTCGTCCGGGTGCACGATCTGCACCATTTCGACCTTGTCGAACTGGTGCTGGCGAATCATGCCGCGGGTGTCGCGCCCGGCGCTGCCGGCCTCGGAACGAAAGCACGGGCTATGCGCCGTCAGCTTGATCGGCAGCGCCTCGAGGGCGAGGATGTCTTCGCGCACGCTGTTGGTGAGCGAGATCTCCGAGGTCGAGATGAGGTACTGCTCGGGAGACTCGTCGTCTCCCCCGCGCAGTACCCAGAACATGTCATCCCGAAACTTGGGCAGCTGGCCGGTGCCCATCAGCGCCTCGCGATTGACGATGTAGGGCGTATAGCACTCGGTGTAGCCGTGTTCGCCGGTCTGAATGTCGAGCATGAACTGGGCGAGCGCCCGATGCAGGCGGGCGATCGGGCCGCGCATGAAGGCGAAGCGCGCCCCCGACAGCTTGGCGCCGGTCTCGAAATCGAGACCGAGCGGGGTGCCCAGATCGACGTGGTCGCGGACCTCGAAGTCGAAGCTGCCGGGCCTACCCCAGCGCCGGACTTCGACGTTGGCGCCTTCATCGTCGCCGACCGGCACGCTCTCGTGCGGCAGGTTGGGCAGGCCGGCAGCAAAGGCGTTGATGCGCTCCAGCAGCGTCGGCAGGGCCTGCTCGCAGGCCTTGAGTTCGTCGCCCAGCTGCCCGACCTCGGCCATCACACCCGAGACGTCCTCTCCCTTGCCCTTGAGCGCACCGATCTGCTTCGAGAGCGCGTTGCGCCGCGCCTGAAGCTCCTGCGTGCGGGTCTGGAGTTCCTTGCGTTCATCCTCGAGCGCAAGAAAGGCGCCGGTGTCGAGTTGCAGACCACGGATGGCGAGGCGCTCGGCCACGGCGTCGATCTGGTTGCGGAGGAGCTGGATATCAAGCATTGAGGAATCCTGAAGCTGAACTGGATCAGAAGCTTATCGTATTAAGCTCAAGCGGGTTGTCCTGAAACAGGCGCAATAAGCTGGTTATTAATGACATTCGAAACAACCCCGCCTCTTGCCGCACTGCAAAAATTAATACCTTTAATCAATCACTTATAAAACATCGATACATTCTTTTCAGTTGCAAAGTGCACGGATTGGCCTAGATTTAGGAGTACGACCATGCCGCGACAGACGGCAAGATTCCTGGAGGGCTGCAAGATGCTATCGATTAGAGATTGCCTCGACTATTGTGACTTGACCGAAGATGAAGTTGCCCTCAT
>JBFGZP010000026.1:0-19016 GCA_041586695.1 Thauera sp. | reverse complement strand
TGCCGAATAGACCCTGTCCGTGCTGCCAGAGTGGGTAGAACCCACCGCTGAGCAAGCTCTGGCACGCCGTAACGCTGTCTGCATGGAAAGCCTTCGCCATGTGGTACTTGCCACCGACTTTTCCCGCCGGGCAAGCAATGCAGAAAACGCGGCACTGTTTGTTGGCCCGCTGCGCTGACCGGAAAAATGCACTGCATGTGCTGCCTCAGGATGACGAGGTTCGCCAGGGAGTACCGCCTTCCGTCAGCGCAGGACTGGCTGGATTGAAGATGCAGCTTGATCCTGCGGCAAGCAATGGCGAGTCTGTTACGAAGGAAGGTACCATGGTGGGAGAATTTCTCGGCCACGCCACAGAGAAAGATGTTCCACTGGTTATTGGCGGTAGACACGGCCAGAACGTCCTCACCGAGACGCTGATTGGCGGCACGGCGGCGCAAGTATCGGCGCGCGCCATGCGACCGGTGCTGATGGTGGCTTAAAGACGGCTGATCAAAGACGACGTGTCCAGTTCAATCCATTATTCCCAGCTGTCGGGGTTGCCGATGATCGAGACTACTACTTTCGGTGCTTGCGAGAACACCGAGGCATTGACCGCGCTCAACCGAGAGTGCTTTTGCCTGAGCCTGGACCAGGCTGCGCTGAGTCGGGCTCTGGAAGTTGAGCTTGGCACGCCCGGACTTTATCCATTAACGCAGGAGCGTTGCCCCTATCTGTTTTCGGCGCTGCCGGTATTTGTGACGCAACGCCACCTCGAAAACATGCGAGCCGTCATCAGTGCGGTGGAATCCGTAGTTCAATCCCAGGGCTGGCGCGAGCATCTGCTCAACTCGGCAGCCGACATCGTCAGGCATAGCCCGCGTGGCGCCAAGAGTGTGTTCATGGGGTATGACTTCCATATCGGCGGCCATGGGGTTGGTCTTATCGAGATCAACACCAATGCGGGTGGTGCATTGCTTAACAACGTACTGGCGCGAGCACAACGGGCCTGCTGTCCGGATGTGGCGAGGCTGGCACTGCCGAAGGATATTACGCAACCGCTGGAAGAGACCATTGTCGCCATGTTTCAACGCGAGTGGTTGCTGGCGGGTAACAGCCGCCCACTTGCATCGGTAGCCATTGTCGACGAGCGCCCATTCGAGCAATACCTGTACCCGGAGTTCATACTGTTCCGGGAGTTATTCCTGCGCTACGGCATCAACGCAGTCATTGCGACGCCGGAACAACTGGTGCTTGACCGGGGTTCACTTCGAGTCGATGGCCAGGTCATCGACTTAGTTTACAACCGTCTGACGGATTTCCTGTTGGAACAACCCGCCAATGCAGTTTTGCGGAACGCCTATCTGGTCGATGCCATAGTATTGACGCCACACCCGCAGGCCCATGCGCTGTATGCCGACAAACGCAATCTGGCCTTGCTGACCGACCCTGACGCCTTGAATGCGTTGGGCGTGCCCGCGGCAATTCAGAACACACTGCTAAAAGGCATTCCACACACCGAAGTGGTCGATCCGGCGCAGGCCGACCGCCTCTGGTCTGCGCGCAAGGGCTTGTTTTTCAAGCCTACGGCGGGGTATGGCAGCAAGGCCGCCTGGCGCGGCGACAAGATCAGCAGGCGGGTGTGGGGCGAAATTCTTGCCGGAGACTATGTGGCACAAGCGCTGGTGCCACCGGGCGAGCGATACGGCGAAGGGGACGAAGCAGCGCCACTCGTATTCAAATACGATTTGCGCAACTACGTCTACGATGGCGCGGTGCAGTGGGTGGCGGCCAGGCTATACCAGGGGCAGACCACGAACTTTCGCACACCGGGCGGCGGCTTTGCCCCCGTTTACAGTTGCGTGCCCGGCGATCCTGTCGCGAGAGGATAATCCCATGTGCAAACTGCTGGCCATGTCCTGCCACTATCCGCCCCATTCTTTGGCAAATCTCGCCTCCCGAGCTTCGCCGCCAAGGTGAAACCGGGACGGTTGGCTACTGGCATTTTTCCATGGTGTGGATGTCGCACTTTATCGCGAGATGCAACTCGCGAAAAGGACAAGATCGACTATTCACCCTGCAACGTAGGCCGCTGCCGTCAGTGCCCCAGGGGACGCGAAGCACGATCTAAGCTCTGTGCCGCGTAGCAATCAAATGTAAGTAGAAGAAGTCACGCATTCGCGACCCAGTGCCCGGACTTGCCGCCGAGCTTCTCCAGCAACTGGATGCCGTCCATGCGCATGCCGCGGTCGACCGCCTTGCACATGTCGTAGATGGTGAGCAGGCCGACCTGCACCGCGGTCAGCGCCTCCATCTCGACACCGGTGCGGCCGACGGTTTCGGCGGTGACGGTGCAGGTGATCGCCGCGGCGGCGGCGTCGAGATCGAACGCCACCGCCACGCGCGTGAGCGGAATCGGGTGGCACAGCGGAATCAGGTCGCTCGTGCGCTTGGCCGCCTGGATGGCGGCGATGCGGGCGATGCCGATGACGTCGCCCTTTTTCGCGCTGCCCGACGCGACCATGGCGAAGGTCGCCGGCAGCATGAGGATGCGGCCGGTGGCCACGGCGGCGCGACGTGTCTCGGACTTGGCGCCGACGTCGACCATGTGGGCCTGGCCATCGGCATCGAAATGGGTGAGGGGCTTGGCACTGCTTGTTTGTGAGCTCATCTGTGACTCTGACGGAACGGGGGGTGCGGGCGGCGCGTCGGGGCGGGCAGGATCACGCCGCTACATGCCGATACACGGCGCAGGGAACGGCCTGGCGCGGGCAGGTATCATAGCATCCGATGATGCGCCGACCCCTTGCCCTCCTGCTCAGTCTCGCGCTGGCGTTTCCCGCCCGCGCGATCGATCTTCCCGACCTCGGCGACGTTGCTGCGTCCGAATTGTCCCTCGCTGCGGAGCGGCGCATCGGCGAGGAAATCATTCGCGAGATTCGCTGGCGCGATGCGGCCTACCTCGACGACCCTGAGACCGAGGAGTACGTAAATCGGCTCGGTGGCAAGCTCGCCGCGGCGAGCAACAATCCGGCGCTCGACTTCGACTTCTTCGTCGTCAAGGATCCGACCCTCAACGCCTTTGCGCTCCCGGGCGGCTATATCGGCGTTCATACCGGGCTGATCCTGGCTGCCGAGAGCGAGTCGGAGTTCGCGTCGGTGCTGGGGCACGAAATCGCCCACGTCACCCAGCGTCACATCGCCCAGATCGTCGGCAAGCAGAGCCAATCGGCCATGCTCATGATCGCCTCGCTGCTCGTGGCCGTGCTCGCCGCGCGCAGCAACTCGCAGGTCAGCGAAGCCGCCATCGCCGCCGGTCATGCCGGTGCGATCCAGTCGCAGTTGGGCTATACGCGGGATTTCGAGCGCGAGGCGGATCGTGTCGGCTTGCAGACGCTCGAGTCCGCCGGCTTCGACGTGCGCGGCATGCCGGGCTTCTTCGAGCGCCTGCAGCGGTCCAGCCGTTACTACGAGAACAACGCACCCGCCTATCTGCGCACCCACCCGCTCACCACCGAACGCATTGCCGACATGGAGAACCGCGCGTCGGCGATGCCTTACCGGCAGGTGCCCGATTCGGCCGACTTCCGTTTCGTCCGCGCCAAGCTGCGCGCCAACCTCGGCCAGCCGGCCGATGCGGTGAAGGACATGGAAGTCCGCCTCGCCCAGCGCCCCGATGACGAAGCGGGACAGTACGGAGTGGCGCGGGCGCTGTTGCGCGCGGGGCGAACGGACGAAGCGTCCGAACGGCTGGAAAAGCTGCGTCGCACGATGGCGGCCTCGCCCTGGCTGGAGGCGCTGAACGCCGAGATTCGCCTCGCCCGCAGGGATGCGACGGGCGCGGTGCGCGTGCTCGAGGCCGCACGCAAGCAGTTCCCGGCCAACCGCAGCCTCGTGTATGCGCTCGCCGATGCCCGCATCCTCGGCGGCATGCCCGCCGAGGCCGCGGCGGGTGTGCGCGAGGCGCTCGACCACCGCAGCAGCGATGTGCGCCTGTGGCAACTGCTGTCGCGTGCCCAGGCCGGGCTCGGCAAGCGAACGGCTCAGCATCGGGCCCAGGCCGAGGTCTATCTGTTGCAGGGAAGCCTGCCCGCGGCAGTGGAGCAGTTGGAGATCGCGCGCAAGGCGGCCGACGGCGACTTCTACGAACTCTCGGCGGTGGATGCGCGCCTGCGCGAACTGAAGACGCGCCTGCTCGAGCAGAAACGTGACCGGGCGCGCTGAGCGTGCGGCTTTCGACAGCGTGCTGCATCCATTAGAATCGGCTCACTCGCTGACAAGAAACAACAGAGGAAAGACGCTCAATGGATGTCGACAAGGAAGTGGATGCACGCGGGCTGAACTGCCCGCTGCCGATCCTGCGCGCAAAGAAGGCGCTGGCTGAACTGCAGCCGGGCCAGTTGCTGCGCGTGGTGGCAACCGACCCCGGATCGGTCAAGGATTTCCAGGCCTTCGCCAAGCAGACCGGCAACGAGCTGCTGAAACAGGGTGAAACCCCCGACAAGGCTTTCGAGTTCTTCCTCCGGCGCAAGTAAGTCGTGCAGGAAGCACTCGAAAGACGAAACGGGCTACCTTCGGGCAGCCCGTTTTGCTTCCTGTTTCGGTGCTCGGGTCCGACCCGCCGCTCGCGGCTCGCGCAAGACCCTTAACCGCCCAGTTTCACCAGCTGTGGCCGCAGCTTCTTCAGCGTGGCGCTGAAGCCGGCGGCGCGCTCGCGCTCCTGCGCCACGACCGCCGCCGGCGCACGCTCGACGAAGCTGGCGTTGCCCAGCTTGGCCTCGGCCTTGGCGACCTCGCCTTCGAGGCGTGCGATCTCCTTCGCCACGCGCTCGCGCTCGGCGGCGACATCGATCTCCACCTTCAGCATCAGCCGCGTCTCACCTGCCACCGCGACCGGTGCCAGTTCGTCGGCGGCGATCTCGGCCACGACCTGCACCCCGGACAGCTTTGCCAGGCCGGCGAGGTAGGGCGCATAGACGGCGAGCGCCGCTGCGTCTCCCGTCGCCACCAGCGGCAGACGCTGGGCCGGCGAGATGCTCATTTCCCCGCGCAGGTTGCGGCAGGCGTAGATCATCGCCTTCAGCTCGGTCACCTTCGCCTCTGCGGTCTCGTCGATGCGGCTCATGTCGGCCTGCGGATAGCGCGCCAGCATCAGGCTGTCGGCGTCCTTGCGGCCGGCGAGCGGCGCCACCGTCTGCCACAGCTCCTCGGTAATGAACGGGATCAGCGGGTGCGCAAGGCGCAGCACGGTCTCGAGCACCCGCAGCAGGGTGCGGCGGGTGGCGCGCTGCTGTTCCGGTGTGCCGGTCTGGATCTGCACCTTGGCGAGTTCCAGATACCAGTCGCAATACTCGTCCCACACGAACTCATAGACGGTGCGGGCGACGAGGTCGAAGCGATAGGCTTCGAAATGCGTCGCCACGTCGGCCTCGGCGCGCTGCAGGCGCGACACGATCCAGCGGTCGGCGAACGAGAAGTCCAGATAGCCGCCGGGGGCGCACTGGTCTGGCGCGTGTGGGTCGAGGCCGCAGTCCTGCCCTTCGCAGTTCATCAGCACGAAGCGGGTGGCGTTCCACAGTTTGTTGCAGAAGTTGCGGTAGCCCTCGCAGCGCGCGAGGTCGAACTTGATGTCACGGCCCGGGCTGGCGAGGCTGGCGAAGGTGAAGCGCAGCGCGTCGGTGCCGAAGGCGGCAATACCGTCCGGGAATTCCTTGCGCGTCTTCTTCTCGATGCTCTGCGCCTGCTTCGGGTTCATCAGGCCGAAGGTGCGCTTCTTCACCAGTTCGTCGATGGCAATGCCGTCGATGAGGTCGATCGGGTCGAGCACGTTGCCCTTCGACTTGCTCATCTTCTGGCCTTCCGCGTCGCGGATCAGGCCGTGCACATAGACGTGCCTGAACGGGATCTTGCCGGTGATGTGCCTGGTCATCATGACCATGCGCGCGACCCAGAAGAAGATGATGTCGAAGCCGGTCACGAGCACCGACGAGGGCAGGTAGAGGTCGAGCGCGTCGTTGCTCTTGGCCGGCCACTCGGCGGTCCAGTCCAGGGTGGAGAAGGGCCACAGCGCGGACGAGTACCAGGTGTCGAGGACGTCGTCTTCCTGGCGCAGCCGGCCTTCCTCGTAGCGCGCGTGCAGCACGGCGAGGCGCTCGGCGAGGATCGGGTAGTCGGCAGCGGTCTCGCCCTTTGCCTGGCGCGCCTGGACTTCGGCCTGCAGCGGCGCGATTTCGGCCTCGAGCGCGGTCTTCCAGGCGCGGATGGCCTCTTCCTCGCAGCTGGCGACGTAGATGCGGCCCTCGTCGTCGTACCAGGCCGGAATGCGGTGACCCCACCACAGCTGGCGCGAGATGCACCAGTCCTGGATGTTGTTGAGCCACTGATTGTAGGTGTTGACCCAGTTCTCGGGGTAGAAGCGGATCTCGCCCGAGGATACGACCTCGAGCGCCTTCTCCGTGATCGACTTGCCGTCCGCGCCGGGCCTGCTCATGGCGACGAACCACTGGTCGGTCAGCATCGGCTCGATCACGACGCTGGTACGATCGCCGCGCGGCACCTGCAGCTTGTGCGCCTTCACCTCGACCAGCGCACCGCTCTTATCCAGTTCGGCGACCACCTGCTCGCGGGCGGGGAAGCGGTCCAGGCCGACCAGGCTCGCGGGCATGGGGACGCCTTCGCGGGCCTGACCGTCGGTGGAGTAGCGCTCGGCCAGCGCCGGTATCGTGGCGTCGAGCTTGAGCACGACGATCATGTCGAGCTTGTGGCGCTGGCCCACCGCGTAGTCGTTGAAATCATGCGCGGGCGTGACCTTGACGCAGCCGGTACCGAACTCGCGATCGACGTAGTCGTCGGCAATGATCGGGATGTCGCGGTTGGCCAGGGGCAGGCGCACCGACTTGCCGATCAGGTGAGCGTAGCGTTCGTCTTCCGGGTGCACCATCACCGCGACGTCGCCGAGCAGGGTCTCGGGGCGCGTCGTGGCCACCGTCAGGCCGGCGAGATCGTCGATCGGACCGTCGGTGAACGGGTACTGGATGTGATAGAGCTTGCCGTCCTCTTCCTCGGATACCACTTCGAGGTCGGATACGGCGGTGCCGAGCTTCGGGTCCCAGTTGACCAGGCGCTTGCCGCGGTAGATCAGGCCTTCGTTGTACAGACGAACGAAGGTTTCGGTGACCGTCTTCGACAGGCCCTCGTCCATCGTGAAGCGCTCGCGCTTCCAGTCGGGGCTGGTGCCCATCCGGCGCATCTGGCGGGTAATGGTGCCGCCGGAATATTCCTTCCACTCCCACACCTTCTCGAGGAACTTCTCGCGGCCGAGCTCGTGGCGCGAAATGCCCCGGGCGTCGAGCTGGCGTTCGACCACGATCTGCGTGGCGATGCCGGCGTGGTCGGTGCCTGGCTGCCACAGCGTGTTGTGGCCACGCATGCGGTGGTAGCGCGTGAGCGCGTCCATGAGGGTCTGGTTGAAGCCGTGCCCCATGTGCAGCGTGCCGGTGACGTTGGGTGGCGGCAGCAGGATGCAGAAGGCGTTGCGGTTCGACTTGTCGAGGCCGGCGTCGAAATAGCCGCGGGATTCCCATTCCGGGTACCAGCGACGTTCGATGTCCGCCGGCTCGAAGCTTTTGGCCAGTTCCATGGTGTTTGAGCGCGTTGAGGCAAAGCGCGGATTATAGCGGATGCGCCTGTTCTGGCCCGGCGCCTTCGCGGGAGCCGTGCTTGCGTTTGCCAGTCATGGCGTGCGGGAGCGACGCAGTCATTGTGCCGTTTCGCCCCGAGTCCAGTCACGTTCGGCCCAGCCGTCGCCGGCGAACTGTTCCTGCAGGAACTGGATCCAGGCCGTGACCTTGGCCGGCACCAGCCGGGGGGAGGGATACACGGCATGGATTTCCTGCGATGGCAGAATGAAGTCGCGCAGGATCTCGACCAGACTGCCTTCGCCGATCGCTCTTCGTGCAACGTAGCGCGGCAACAGCGCGACGCCGATACCCTGGACCGCGGCGGACAGCACACAGGAGACGTTGTTGGCGCGCAGCGGACCGGTCACCGCGACCGACGCGGGCGCGCCGGATGCGTCGGAGTAATGCCACAGGTGGTCGCCCTGCACGGTGCTGTAGATGATGCAGCGGTGCCGGGCGAGGAGGGAAGGATGTGCCGGATCGCCGCAACGGGCGAGATAGTCCGGACTTGCCACCGTGATCCAGGGGTTCAGCCCGAGAAAACGGCTGCCGTGAGACGAGTCGGCGAGCTTGCCCATGCGCACCGAGACGTCGATGCCCTGCTCGACCAGGTTGACCAGGCTGTCCTCGAGCTGCAGGTCGAAAGTGACGTCGGGGTTGCGCGTCATGAACTCCAGCGCCAGCGGCATCACCACTAGACGTCCGAAACCCGATGAGCTGGCGACGCGCAACTCGCCGTTCAGCGCCTCGCCGAGCCGCGTGACCATGTCGTCGGCCGACTCGACCTCGCGCTGGATGATCTTGCAGCGTTCGTAATACAGCGCGCCCGCTTCGGTCAGACGCATGCCGCGGGTGTTGCGGTTGAGCAGGCGCACACCGAGGCGGGACTCGATCGCGGCGATGTGCTTGGTCACCGTCGGCTGAGACAGCTTCATGTCGTCGGCGGTGCGCGAGAAGCTGCCGGTGTCTACGAGACGGACGAACAACTGCATGCTGGTGAGGCGATCCATGGGCGTTCTCCGGCAAACGACGTGCCTGATTAATGCTCTGTGAGAATAGGCGATATTCCTTATGTTGTGTTCTTTGGTCTGCCGAATGCGCGCATCATTGAGTGACCCGGTAGTGTCGTGTCGGTCTTTGTTTTAATTAGGGTATTCCCTTATTTCAAGGGCTTCGGATCGAATGTGCGAGATGGGTTGTAGCGCTTTCGCGAGCGTCGGACGAAGCCTGCAGCGTGTGAGGATGGCTTCGATCCATGGCTCGAGTGCTGCAATGCGGGAATAAATCAATCGCCGGGTGCGAGAGTTCCAATAACGACGGAGGAGACGAGATGAGCAAGACATTCACTCGCCGCGAGGCATTGAAGGTGGCGGCATCGAGCGCGCTGGTCACCGCACCATTCATCCGCACGGCACATGCGGCGGGAACGACATGGAAGGTCCAGTCGACCTGGGATGCCGGCACCACCGGATACAAGCTGTTCGAGACCTGGTGCAACGGCTTCGCGGAGAAGTCGGGTGGCGAACTGACGATCCAGCCCTTCCCGGCCAAGGCGGTCGCTGCCGACAACAATTCGCTTTTCGACTCCGTTCGCAGCGGCGTGCTGCAGGGCATGAATCCCTTCACCCTCTATTGGGGCGGCAAGATTCCGGCTACGGTGTTCCTGTCCTCTTATCCCATGGGGCCGGATCAGCCCGCGCAGTGGGACACGCTCTTCTACGGCCTGGGCATGCTCGAGATGACGCGGGAGATCTACGCCAAGCAGGGGCTGTTCTACGTCGGACCGATCCATCACGACGCCAACATCATCCATTCCAAGGTGCCGATCCGCTCGGTCGACGACCTCAAGGGCAAGAAGATCCGCCTTCCGGGCGGCATGGTGGCGGAAGTGTTCCAGGAGTTCGGCTGCTCGACCGTGGCGCTGCCCGGCTCGGACATCTTCCCGGCGCTCGAAAAGGGCACGATCGACGCCGCCGACTTCGTCGGTCCGGCAGTGAACTACGACCTGGGCTTTCACCAGGTCACCAAGTACATCCTGTTCGGCCCGCCGGGCACGATGAGCCTTTATCAGCCGGTCGACCTCATGGACCTCACGGTGAACATGGGCGCCTGGAAGCGGCTGGACAAGAAGATGCAGACGCTCGTCCAGGAGCAGGTCATGAGCTATTCCGTGCACCACTACGTCGAGATCCAGAAAGCGAACATGGCGGCGATGGACAAGTTCATTGCCGCCGGGTCCGAGGTCTCGCGCATGGGGCCGGCCGATGTCGAAAAATTCCGCAAGGCGGCAATCCCGATCTGGTTCAAGTGGGCGAAGAAGGATGCCGATGCGACGCGGGTGTTCAAGCTTCATCTCGACTACATGAAGAACGAGATCCTGGGCTACGTGACCGAAGACGACCTGAAGGGCCACAGCCTCTGAGCTGATGTTGAACCGGGGCCGGCGCTGCCGCAGGGCAGGCCGGCCCGCCTTGTTTGCGGGAATACGAGATGGATGATCTGCAGGGCTTTGGCTTCGTCATGCCCCACTGGGCGTATTGGGGCTGGCTGGCGGTGATGCCGCTGGTGCTGATGGCGCTGGCGCGCGCAAAGGGGATACTGCCGGCAGTGGAGTACGCCGAGGGCAGCAGCGCGTTCGAGCGCGCGATCGACTGGCTGAGCGATCGTACCGGGACCTTCGTCGCGCTATGGAGCGTAAATGCCGTCATCGCCTACACGTATGAGGTGGTGATGCGCTACGCCTTCAACCAGCCGACGATCTGGGTGCACGAGGCCAGCTACCTGCTGTTCGGCATGCAGTACGCCTTGGCCGGCGCCTACGGCCTGCTCCACGGCTCACATGTCCGCGTGGACGTGATCTACACGAAGCTGTCGCTTCGGGCGCGCTCGGCGGTGGACGTGATCACCTCGGTATTCTTCTTCGCCTTCGTGCTGGTCATGATCTCCACCAGCTGGCGCTTTTTCGCCGACAGCTTCAATCAGGGCGAGCGTTCGCTCGAGACCTGGCAGGTGCATTACTGGCCGGTGAAGGGCGCGCTGCTGATCGGGGCGGTGTTGATCCTGCTCGCAGGCATCTCTTATCTCATCAAGGACATCCGCAGGTTCGAGCGCACCTGCAGGGAGCATCGCTGACATGACGACGACGCAAGCGACCAGTCAGGCGGGCAGCCACCCCGGCTACCGGCTCACCGTCTATGGCGTGGCCCTGCTGCTTGCCTTCGTCATGGCGGTGGAGGCGGTGAATATCGCCTTCTACGACCCCTGGGGCGACGAATACTTCCTCTTCCGCCTCCAGGGCGTGCTCGACGGGGTGGACATGAGCACCCTGACCTGGATCATGTTCGGCTCGCTGTTCGTGCTGCTGATGGCCGGCCTGCCGCTGGCCTTCGTCGCCGGCGGCCTCGGGGTGGTGTTCCTCTACCTCGTCGGCGATTCGGCCATGCTGAACATGGTTCCGAGCCGCATCGTGCCGATGATGACCAACCCCGACCTGGCGGCGATCCCACTCTTCATCTTCATGGCGACCATGCTCGAGCGCGCCGGCCTGATCGAGGAGATGTTCGACGCGGTGTACCAGTGGATGGGCGGGCTGCGCGGCGGCCTGGCGGTGGCGACCATCCTCGCCTCCACCATCCTGGCGGCGATGGTCGGCGTGGTGGGCGCGGCGATCGTGACCATGGGCATCATCGCGCTGCCGGCGATGCTCAAGCGCGGCTACGACGAACAGATCGCGCTCGGCTCGATCATGGCGGGCGGTGCGCTCGGCGTGCTGATCCCGCCGTCGATCCTGGCCATTCTCTATGCGGTGGTGGCGCAACAGTCGGTGGGTGAGCTGTATGCCGGCTGCGTCATACCCGGTCTGATGCTTGCCGGCCTGTACGTAGTCTATGTGCTGATTCGCTCGCTCATCAATCCGGCGATCGGCCCTGCGGTGCCCGAGAGCGAGCGTCTGTCGCTCAGTGCCAAGCTGATCCTGCTGCGCCGCCTGATTGCGCCGATCCTGCTCGTGATCGTGGTTCTGGGCCTGCTGTTCACCGGTATCGCCACACCGGTCGAGGCCGCCGGCCTCGGTTCCTTCGGCGCGATGTTCGTTGCCCTGATCCACAAGCGGCTGACACTCGAAGGCCTCTTCGGCGCCAGTCTGTCCACCGTGAAGGCGACGGTAATGGTGCTGTGGATCATCTTCGGTGCATCGATCTTCGTCGGCCTCTACATCCTCAAGGGTGGCCAGGCCTTCATCACCGACGCCATGCTCGGCACCGGCCTTTCGGCCTACGGTATCCTGTTTCTGATGATGTTCCTGCTCGTGGTGCTGGGCATGTTCCTCGACTGGGTCGGCATCCTGCTGCTGGCGATCCCGATCTTCGTGCCGATCATCAAGCAGCTAACCTTCGACGGCGTGCTGGGAATGCCCGGGCCGACGCCGGATCAGGTGCTGGTCTGGTTCGGTGTGCTGTACCTCGTCAACATGCAGATGAGCTTCCTCAGTCCGCCGTTCGGGTACGCCCTTTTCTACATCCGCGGTGTTGCGCCGGATTCGATCACGATGGGAACGATCTTCAAGTCCTCGCTGGTGTTCCTCGCCATCCAGGTGATTGCGCTGGCGTTCGTGATCATCTTCCCCGCGCTGGCGACCTGGCTTCCGGGGCAGATGTACGGCAGGTAGCGGCGGCCCGGCGTGCGGCGAAGCGTCAGGCCTCGCCGCACGCGGCTAACGGGGGACCGGTGCTTGCGTCGGGCCCTCGCCTTTTTTCGGCTCAGCCGCAGCTCGGTCGACGACGTCTGGCAGCAGCGTGGCGCGAATGTGGGCCAGCATCTCCGCCTGCAGGCGTTCGCCGAGCTGGTCCAGTTCGCGCGCGAGGATTCGCGGCATCTCGCGGGTGATCCAGGCTTCGAGTTCTTGTGCGACTGCACGGTCGAGCTCCACGGTCGCGTCGTGCGATGGCGCAGGCGTCGCCGCCGATGCGGCCTCCGTCACGCCGGGCGGCGCGCCCGCGGCGGCAGGCGCCGGTTCGTGGATCAGTTCGAAGTCGTCGACGACGTCGGTCAGGATCGGCAGGTCCTCGTCGTCGAGCGCCGCGCGCGGGCGTGTCGCGCCCGGGTCGGTGCCACGATGGCGGCGCAGCAGGGCGTCGGCCTGGTCCAGCAATTCGTCGGCGCGTTCGAGCTCGTCGTCGCGCGGCAGGGGGGCCCAGGTGCTCACAGCGCTACCCTCCGTTCGGCGTCGAATGCCTTCAGCTCGAGGCCGTGCTCCTTGTAGTGCATCCAGCGCGAGCGAGCGGGCAGCTTGTCCGCTTCGCCCTGCCCGACAATTTCCACCACCATGCGAAAGGCCTCGAAGCCGGGCGGAACGTCCTCACCAAGATTGAACAACATGTCGGCATGCGGCCAGGGGGCCGTCGTCCCGGCCGTAGCGAGCACGACGGGGGTCTCCGCGGCGAGCGGCGAGTCGATCGCGACATGGGGTATGAAGGCGAGCGGGTCCTGTGTCCATAACAGGCGGTCCAACTGCGCCGCACTCTCGCCGTCGGGCAGGCGGACCGCCACCTGGTGGCCACCCGCGTGGGCGCGGGCGACGAGTTCGCGCGCAAGTTCCAGCCGGTCCGGCGTGTTGTGATAGAACTGAACCCGCGTGCTCGCCGTCATCGAGGCGTCGTCACGTCGCCTTGTCCGCGGCGCGGCCGATCAGGAAAGCCGTCAGCAGGGGCACCGGCCGACCTGTCGCTCCCTTGGCGTCTCCCGACACCCAGGCCGTACCGGCGATGTCGAGATGGGCCCACTTGTAGGCCTTGGTGAAGCGCGACAGGAAGCAGGCCGCGGTGATGGTGCCGCCGTAGCGGCCGCCGATGTTGCCCATGTCGGCGAAATTGCTCTTGAGCAGATCCTGGTACTCCTCCCACAGCGGCAGCTGCCAGGCCCGGTCTCCGGACTCGGTGCCGCGCGCGAGCAGCTCGCCCGCCAGCTCGTCGTCGTTGGCGAGCAGGCCGCTGGGAATCTTCCCCAGGGCGACCACGCAGGCGCCGGTGAGGGTCGCGATGTCGATCACGCAGGCAGGCTTGAAGCGTTCTGCATAGGTGAGGGCGTCGCACAGGATCAGACGACCCTCGGCGTCGGTGTTGAGCACCTCGATGGTCTGGCCCGACATCGAGGTGACGACGTCGCCCGGCTTGGTGGCGGCGCCGCCGGGCATGTTCTCGGTCGTGGGGATGATGCCCACGACGTTGATCGGCAGCCCGATGTTGGCGATGGCCTTGAAGGTGCCGAGCACGCTGGCCGCGCCGCACATGTCGTACTTCATCTCGTCCATCTCGGCGGCGGGCTTGAGCGAGATGCCGCCGGTGTCGAAGGTGACTCCCTTGCCCACCAGCACAACGGGCTTGGCCTTGCCCTTGCCGCCCTTGTAGTGCATGACGATGAACTTTGGCGGCTCGTGCGATCCGCGCGCCACCGACAGCAGGGAGCCCATGCCGAGCTTCTCCATGTCGGCACGCTCGAGCACCTCGACCTCGAACTTGAACTGCTTGCCCAGCGCCTGGGCAGTCTCCGCCAGGTGAGTGGGGGTGCACATGTTGCCGGGCAGGTTGCCGAGATCCTTCGCCAGCGCCATCCCTTCGGCAATGGCCTGGCCCTGACGCAGCGCCGTTTCAAGCTCCGCGCCGACCTTGCCGGCAAGCAGCAGCGTCAGCTTCCTGGCCCCTCGTTCCTTCTTTGCGTCCTTGGCCGACTTCAGGCTGTCGAAGCGATAGGCGCCGTCGGCAAGCAGGCGCGCGATCTGTTGAACGCGCCACGCCGGCGCGCGGCCTGGCAGGTCGATATCGGCAACTGCCACCGCGGCATCCTTGGCCGGGCCGGCGGCGAGCACCTTGGCGACGGCCGAAACCGCGTCGCGGAAGGCCTTGTCGCCGAAGTCCTCGCGCTTGCCCAGGCTCACCAGCAGCACGCGCTCGGCGGGCACCCCGGCAAGATCGGGCAGCAGCAGCGTCGCGCCGGCCTTTTCGTCCAGGTCACCGCGCTTGAGCAGCGCGGCGATGCGCCCCTCGGCGGCCTTGTCGACTGCGGCTGTGGCCTCGGGCAGTGCGCCGTCGGCAAAGGCGGCGAGGACGAGGGTGCCGGCCTTGAACTTCTCCGGGGTGGCGGTCTTTATGGTAAATTCCATCGGCTTGTTCCTTGGAGTGACGCTTCGTTCGGGCTGGCGCCGATTATGGCGCGTTCGTGGCGGGGCCGTCAAAAACCCTTCCCCAACGACCTTATTGTCATAGCGCGATGATCTTCCGCCGCGCCCTCCAGCGGGAATTCGCCCAGGTCGCGGCCGCCGTCTTCGTCGCCCTGTTCGCGATCCTCATCTCCACCGTCCTGATCCGTCTGCTCGGCCAGGCCGCAGGCGGACGCGTGCCCGCCGATGCGGTGTTTGCGCTGATCGGCTTCGGCGCCCTGTCCAATGTCCCGGTGATCCTTACCCTGGCGCTGTTCATCGCCGTCCTGATGTCGCTGTCGCGCAGCTACCGCGACTCCGAGATGGTTGTGTGGTTCGCCGCCGGCGTGCCCCTGACTGCGTGGATCGGGCCGGTGGTGCGTTTCGCCGTTCCGGTGATGCTGGTGGTGGCCGGTGGCACCCTGTTTCTGGGCCCGTGGGCAGACCAGAAAAGCGCGGAGTATCGCGAGCGGCTCGACAGCCGGGATGACACCCAGCGCGTGGCGCCGGGCGTGTTTCGCGAGTCTTCGGGATCGCGCAGGGTGTTCTTCGTCGAGGTCGGCGCGGGCGAGGACGGCCGCGTGCGCAACGTCTTCGTCAGCATCGAGAACGACGATGGCAGTCTCACCGTGATCGCGGCGGCCGAGGGTTTCCTGCAGAACGATCGCGAAGGTCGTCGATTCATCATCCTCGAGAAGGGGCGGCGCTATGACGGTCAGCCCGGTACGCCGGAGTACCGCGTCATGGAGTTCGCGCGCTATGAAGTGCAGATCGAGGAGAAGCAGCTCTCGTCGAGCCAGGTCGTACGCACCCGGGGCCTGACCACGGCCGCGCTGCTCGCCGCCCCGAGCGAGCGCAATCTCGGCGAACTCGCGGGGCGCGTCGGCCTGCCCCTGGCGGCGCTCCTGCTCCCCCTGCTGGCGATACCGCTCTCCTTCGTCAATCCGCGCGCCGGCCGCAGCAACAACCTGTTGGTTGCGATCCTGACCTATCTGATCTATAGCAACGCGATATCCTTGTGCCAGGCCTGGGTGGGGCAGGGGAAGATGCCTTTCGCCCTCGGCCTGCTGCTGCCTCACGTCGTGGTGCTGATGCTGCTCGGCCTGCTGTTTTACAAGCGCCTGGTGTTGTTGCCGTTCTGGCGAGCGCGCGGATGATGTCGGTGCTGTTCCGCTACCTCGCACGCGAGATATACACCGCCACCGCGGTGGTGTTGCTCGCCTTCATCGGCCTGTTCGCGTTCTTCGATTTCCTCAACGAACTCGAGGACGTCGGCAAGTCGGGCTACGAGCTCTATCATGCCCTCGTCTACGTGGCGATGATCCTGCCCGGCCGTGTCTATGAGTTGCTTCCGGTCGCGGTGCTGATCGGCACCCTGTACGCGCTCACCACGCTGGCGCGTCATTCCGAGATCACCGTGATGCGGGCCGCCGGCATGTCTACCTCGACCATGCTGGGTCAGTTGGGCGTGATCGGCAGCCTGTTCGTCGTGCTGACCTTCGTCTTCGGCGAGTACATCGCGCCGCCGGCCGAGAGTGCCGCACAGCAGTGGCGGCTGACGGCGACCAATTCGTCGGTGTCGCAACACCTGCGCTCCGGCCTCTGGGTCAAGGACGGTCCGCTGGTGATCAACGTGCGCACCCTGATGCCCGATCGCAGCATGCGCGGCGCCCGCATCTACGCCTTCGACGAGAACTACGTGCTGCGCTCGGTCAGCGAGGCCAGGCGCGGAGAATACGACGGCAAGGGGCAGTGGCGACTGCTCGACGTGTCACGCACGAACTTCCTCGGCGATCGCACCGAGGTGGAGCAGATGCCCGAGTTCCTGTGGCGCTCCGAACTTACCCCGGACGTGCTAAGCGTGCTGATGGTAGTGCCCGAGCGGATGTCGGTGGACAACCTCTGGGCCTATGCCCGCCATCTGCGTGACAACCAGCAGAACGCCGACCGCTACGAGATCGCGCTGTGGAAGAAGCTGATCTACCCGTTCGCGGCGCTGGTGATGATGGCGCTGGCGCTGCCCTTTGCCTTCTCCCACGACCGCATGGGTGGGGTCAGCATGAAGGTCTTTCTCGGCGTCATGCTCGGCGTCGGCTTCCATCTGCTCAACGGCCTGTTCTCCAACCTGGGTGTCATCAACGCCTGGGCGCCCGTCCTCGCGGCGCTGACCCCGAGCCTGATCTTTCTCGCCGCCGCCGCGGTCATGCTGTACACGATAGAAAGGCGCTGAGTCGAAGCTTCCCGCCGGCACGAAAGACAAACGGGCCCGAAGGCCCGTTTGTTTTTTGCAGATCGCCTTCCGGCAATCAGGCCTGCTGCGCCTGCTTCTTCGCAGCGGCCGACTTGTAGTCCAGCTTTTCCTTGATCCGCGCCGACCTGCCCGAGCGCTGACGCAGGTAGTACAGCTTGGCGCGACGGACATCACCGCGGCGCTTCACTTCAACGCTGGCCACCAGCGGCGAATAGGTCTGGAACGTACGCTCCACACCTTCGCCGGAAGAGATCTTGCGGACGATGAAGGCCGAGTTCAGGCCGCGATTGCGCTTCGCGATCACGACGCCTTCGTACGCCTGCAGACGTTCGCGCGTACCTTCCTTCACCTTGACCTGAACGATCACGGTGTCGCCGGGGGCGAATTCGGGAATGGTCTTGCCCGCGGAGACGCGGGCCATTTCTTCCTGTTCGAGTTGCTGAATCAGGTTCATTGCATGGACTCCATCAATGGTCATCGGCTCAGTGTCATTGCACCGTGCCTGGCCGCAGAGCAGGTCGCCACCTGATGCTGGCCGTTTGTAATCGGGCGTTCAGGCGGTGGTGCTGCCTTCGGCCCCTGCTTGCTCCTGCCTGAACTCGTCAAGCAGGTTCAATTCCGTCTTGCTCAGCTGTCGCCCGGCCAGCAGGTCGGGCCGGCGCAGCCAGGTCTGTCCCAGCGACTGCTTCAGTCGCCAGCGACGAATCATCGCATGGTTGCCGGACATCAGGACCTCCGGCACCCGTTCATTCTCGTACACCTCTGGCCGCGTGTAGTGCGGGCAGTCCAGCAGGCCGTCGGCAAAGGAGTCCTCCTGCGCCGAGTCGGCATCGTTCAGTGCGCCGGGCAGCTGCCGCACGATCGCGTCGAGCAGAACCATCGCCGCCAACTCGCCGCCGGACAGGACGAAATCACCGAGCGAGACCTCATCGTCCACCTCGCGGTCGATGAGGCGCTGATCGACACCTTCGTACCGGCCGCAGAGCAGGATCAGGCCCGGCTGCTCGACGAACTCCAGCACCGCGCGCTGATCCAGCCTGCGCCCCTGCGGCGACAGGTAGACCACACGAGCACTTGCCCCGCGCGTGGCCGCCTGGGCCGCACGCGCCTGGCGAATCGACTTCGCCAGCGGCTCGGCCAGCATCACCATGCCGGGGCCGCCACCGTACGGTCGGTCATCGACCGTACGGTGAGGGTCCGAGGTGAAATCGCGCGGGTTGTGGAACGCGATGTCGTACAGCCCGCGATCCCGCGCCCGCCGGGTAATGCCGCTGCCGGTGAGGGCGGCGAACATTTCCGGGAACAGGGTGATCACGTCGTAGCGCCGCGTGCCCGCCGCCGGCGCGCTCCTGCCGCGCTCCGTATTCCCGTCCTCGGCCTTCACCGCAGCTTCATTACCAGTCTTTTCCCCACGCCACCCGGATGCGCCGGGCCGCGAGGTCTACATCGAGTACGTAGGCGGCGACGAACGGGATCAGTCGCTCGTTGTCGCCGTCCTGCACCTGCAATACGTCGTGCGCGCCGGTGGAGATGAGCCCGCTCACCACGCCGAGCGTCTCGCCGGCTTCGTTCTCGACCGCGAGCCCGACCAGGTCGCCCCAGTAGAACTCGTCCTCGGCCGGTTTCGGCAGGGCTTCACGCGGCGCGGCGACGTAGAGGCCGTCGATCGCCTCTGCGCCATTGCGGTCCGCCACCCCCTCGAAGGAAGCGACCAGGCTCTTGCCGTGCACACGGCAGCCCGCCAGCACCACCTGCTTCCACTGTTCGTCCGGAGCCTTGTCGTCGGCGGCAAGCCACCAGTGCGGCATCTTGCGCCATGACAAGGGGTCGTCGCCGAAGGGATGAATCCTGACCCAGCCCTGAACGCCAAAAGGGGCGACAATGCGCCCCAGTACGATCATGGCGTTGTCCGAACGCG